>CBDVDJ010000675.1:0-2052 GCA_965372695.1 uncultured bacterium | reverse complement strand
CGAGCGCATCCCGGGTGTCGAAGACATCCAGGATGTGGTCGAAATCACGCTGGCCGACCGGGGGCTGTTCGAGGTCGCCAAGGCGTACATCCTCTACCGCCAGGAACACGCCGACATCCGCCGGTACCATCAGGACACGCTGCTCGAGAAGATCGAGCGCCGCGAAATCACGGTTCGCAAGCGAACCGGCGAACCGTCCGAATTCAACGTTGGCGAGATCGAACGCGCGATCGCCAACTGCTGCGACAACATCGACGGAGAAATAGATGTCGTCGGTATTATCCGCGACACCAAGCTCGGGCTCTTCGACGACATCACCACGTCGGAAATCAACCAGGCGGTGATCATGGCGATGCGCGCGCGGATCGAGCGCGACCCGTCGTACTCGACGCTGGCCGCCCGGTTCCTCATCAACGACCTGTACAAGGACGTCATCGGCCTCGACGAGTTCGAGGAGGGATTTGCCGCCCGCCACCGGGAGGCGTTCGAAGACAAGATCCGGGCCGGTGTGGATTCGGGCCGGATCGACGCCCGGCTCCTCGAATTCGACCTCGACAAATTGTCCGGAGAGCTCCGGCCCGAGCGCGACCGGCTCTTCACTTATCTCGGGGCGCAGGTCCTGTACGATCGCTACTTCCTCAAGAACCTCGACCAGGAGATCATGGAAACTCCGCAGTATTTCTGGATGAGGATCGCCATGGGACTGGCGCTCGGCGAATCCGAAGACCGGGACGACTGGGCTCTGCGTTTCTACGATGTCATCTCGTCGCTCCACTACGTTCCCTCGACACCGACGCTCTTTCACTCCGGAACGTCGCATCCCCAGATGAGTTCCTGTTACCTCACCACGGTCAAGGACGACCTGTCTCACATCCTGAAGAGCATCGGCGACAACGCCCAGCTTTCCAAATGGTCGGGCGGGCTGGGAAACGACTGGACGAGCATCCGCGGTACCGGCGCCCTGATCAAGAGCACCAACGTCGGAAGCCAGGGGGTCGTACCATTCTTGAAGATCGTCGACGCGACCACCGCGGCAATCAACCGCAGCGGCAAACGCCGCGGCGCGACCTGCGTGTACCTCGAAGCGTGGCACTACGACTTCGAAGACTTCCTGGAGCTGCGCAAGAACACGGGCGACGAGCGCCGCCGCACCCACGACACCAACACCGCCGGCTGGATTCCCGACCTGTTCATGAAGCGGGTCACCGAAGACGCCGAATGGACGATGTTTTCGCCGGACGAGACCCCGGACCTGCACGAGACCTTCGGGAGTGAGTTCGACCGGCGCTACGAAGCGTACGAACGGATGGCGGACAACGGCGAGATCAACCTCTACCGGAAATTGCGTGCCGTCGACCTGTGGCGGAAGATGATCACGATGCTTTTCGAGACCGGGCACCCGTGGATCACGTTCAAGGATCCGTGCAACATCCGCTCTCCCCAGGACCACACGGGAGTCGTGCACAGCTCGAACCTGTGCACGGAGATCACGCTGAACACGTCGGAGGACGAAACGGCGGTCTGCAATCTGGGGTCGGTGAATCTGTCGCGCCACGTCGGTGAGAACGGTATCGACCGGGAACGGCTCCAGTACACGGTCAAAACGGCGATGCGGATGCTCGACAACGTCATCGATCTCAACTTCTACCCCACCGTCGAGTCGCGCACGGCCAATATGCGCCATCGACCCGTCGGCCTCGGCGTTATGGGCTTGCAGGATGCGCTTTACACGACAGGGTTACCGTTCGACAGCGACGAAGCGGTCGAATTCTCCGACGAGCTGCAGGAGTTCATCTCTTACCACGCCATCCTGACGTCCTCGCAGCTGGCCGCCGAAAAGGGCGCTTACGAAACCTGCGAAGGCTCCAAATGGAGCCGGGGGATATTCCCGTACGACACAGTGGAGCTGCTCGAGACGGAACGGGGTATCAAGACCGGGGTAGACCTTCGCACGAAGATGGACTGGACGCCGGTCCGCGATAGCGTGCGCCGGCACGGGATGCGCAACTCCAACTGCATGGCGGTCGCACCGACCGCCACCATCGCCAACAT
>CBDVDJ010000674.1:0-2058 GCA_965372695.1 uncultured bacterium | reverse complement strand
AGTGGTTTGTGGGCGAAAATACAAGAACAGGGCGAACGTCGGCAGGAGCAGGGTACCGGGGCCGAAACCGGGAAAAATGTGAGTCCCGACGCGATCAGCGCGGCGGTACAGATAACAACGTACTCGATCAAGAAAGCGCTTCCTCTTTGTCGAATTCGTACGGAGGACGGAACACGCCTTTTTCGGTGATGATCCCGGCGATCAATGCGGCCGGAGTGACGTCGAAAGCGGGGTTGAACGCCTCGGCGCCCTGTGGCGATGTCTTGACGCCGGCAAATCCCAGGACCTCGCCGGGGTCGCGCTGCTCTATTGGTATCTGAGAGCCTTCCCTGAGACTGGTGTCAATGGTGCTCGACGGGGCCGCCACGTAGAACGGCACTGTGAACCGGTGGCAGACGATGGCGAGATTGTGCGTGCCGATCTTGTTGGCCACGTCCCCGTTGGCGGCGATCCGGTCGGCGCCGACGATGGCGCACGAGATCCCGCCGCGTTCCAGCAGAGACGAGGAAGCGCCGTCGACCAGCACCGTTACCGGAATCTTGTTGCGGACGCACTCCCACGCGGTTAATCGCGCTCCCTGGAGCAGAGGCCTCGTTTCGTCGGCAAACACGTGCACCGACTTCCCCGCCTCGACGGCGGCGAACACGACACCCAGCGCGGTCCCGAACCCGCTCGTCGCCAGACCGCCGGTATTGCAATGCGTCACGACCCGGGCGCCGTCCTCGAGGAGTTCCGCTCCGTGACGGCCCAGCGCGCGGCACATTTCCAGGTCCTCGTTGTAGATCGCGACGGCTTCGTTACGGAGTGCGCGCAGCAGCGCCGCCGGCGAATCCCAGTCCCCGCCGTACACCACGGCCATGCGTTCGATCGCCCAGTGGAGGTTGACCGCCGTCGGCCGCGTGGCGCCGATCGTCGCGGCGACCTTTTCAAGGCCAGCCTGCACGTCGGCCACCGTCACGCCGTCCGGGAAGCGATCGAGTCCCGGAGAGTCCTCTTCGCTGTCGTCGAAATAATGCGTCTCTTCGTTTCGCCACCGCTCTTCCACCGCGACGAGGAGACAGTAGGCCCCGGCGACCCCGAGCGCGGGAGCGCCCCGGATCCGGAGCTTTTTGATGGCTTCACACACGGCATCGACCGACTGCAGCCTTCGCGCGGTGTACTTGCCGGGAAGCAACACCTGGTCGATGATCTCCGCGGCTCCCTTTATCAGCCTTATGGTCGGTATCTCCATGGACATAATGCAGGATTCACCCGATCTTTCTCAATAGTCGGCACACCAGCGCGACCGGAAGCCCGACCACGTTGTAGAAACACCCGTCGATGGACTCGATGAGGCTGGCGCCGAGCCCCTGCGCGGCGTACGAGCCCGCCTTGTCGCGGCCCTCGCCCGTCGCCACGTACGCGGCGATCTCGGCGTCGCCGAGCGGCCGGAACGTCACCCGCGTACTCTCGCTCGCCGAGAGATCGACTCCGTCCTTGCGGCGCTGGATGACCACCCCGGTCACGACGGTGTGAGTCCGGCCCGCCAGCCGTTCGAGAAATCGAACCGCCTCTTTGTCGTCGGCCGGTTTGTTCAGAATTTCGCCGTCCTGTATCACCACCGTGTCGGCGGCGATCACGATCGCGCCGGGGCGTTTCGCCGCGACTTCGTCGCACTTGAGGCGGGCGGCGATTTCGGGGAGCAAGTGCGGGTCGGAGCATTCGGCTCCGCGTTCGGCGGCCTCGCCGGCGGGAATCACCTCGAATTCGAAACCCATCCCCGTCATCAGGCCATGGCGCCGGGGCGATCGGGACGCCAGCACCAGGTTTCGCTGGGACGCTTCGTCGAGCAACGGGTTCATCGGGCGCCGGGTTCCTTTTCGATCTGGAGGGTTACGGGGCCGTCGTTTACCAGCGACACGTTCATCATTTCCTTAAAAACGCCCGACTCGACCCCGCCGGGCATCTCTGCCTCGAACAATCCGACGAACCGGTCGTAGAGCGCGCGGGCCGTTTCGGGGTCCGCGCTCTTGTCGAAGCTCGGCCGGGCGCCCTTCTTGCAGTCTCCGTAGAGTGTGA
>CBDVDJ010000673.1:0-2064 GCA_965372695.1 uncultured bacterium | reverse complement strand
CATGTCCATCCACGTTTTCGCCGACGCGGGCGCCGTGTGGGAACTCGACCAGTCGGCCAGCGACTCGGATTTGTGGCACGGCGGCTACGGGATCGGCGTCGTACTGTTGAACTCGTGGTTCAGGGGACTCCGTTTCGACTACGGCTGGCACGAGGGGTCGGACGGACGGGCCCACTTCGAGATCGGCACCAGATTCTGACCCGGCTGTTACCCCTTCGCCCTTCGCCTCACCAGGGCGGCGCCCGCCACGAGCAAGACACACCAGAAAAACAGCAGCCAGTCGCCGTAGCGGCAGTAGAGCGTCTCACCGTCGAGCGGCGGGATGTTGAAGATGAGTATTCCCTTCTGGAACAACCCCAGCGAGGTGACGACGCGGCCCGCCGGGTCGACGATCATGGACACGCCCGAGTTGGCGCTGCGCAACAGGTAGCGCCGGAATTCCACGGCGCGCAGGATACTCATCTGCGCGTGCTGAAACGGCCCCGGTGTATCGCCGAACCACCCGTCGTTGGTAATGTTGACGAAGAGTTGCGAACCCTGCCGCACGCCCTGCCGGCACAGGTAGGGAAACACCGACTCGAAACAGATCAAAGGCGTGAATTTCAACCCGGCCGCCGCGAGCGGCGGATGCGGCTCACCGCGCATGAAATTCGATTGTCCGAAATCGATGTTGCGGATCCACCGGAATTTCCACGACAGAGGCAGTTGCTCACCGAAAGGCAACAAGTGGTTCTTGTTGTACTTGTCGATGACGCCGTCCGGAGAAAACACCCCCGACGAATTGAAAACATCCAGGTCTCCTTCGGGGGTGTAACGGTGATTGAGAAATCCGAGATAAACGAATGAGTCGAGTTCGTGGGCGAGCGCCCGCAGCCGGATCTTGAACGAGCGGTTCCGCCCGTCGATATAAACGGGCGCGCTCGTTTCCGGAAACACGATGAACTTCGCGTCCAGCGCGGCCGATTCGCGGGTCAGCTTTTCGATGAGGTTGAGCGTCGAGTCCTTGAACTCCGGCTTCCACTTGATCGCCAGGTCGACATTGGGCTGAATGACGGCCGTCCTCACCGTGGCGTGCTCGCCCGTCGCCAATGTCCATCGTTCGAGCTGGCCCTGCCCGTGGAGCCACATTCCCGCGACGACGAGCACGGCGGCGGCGAGGGAGACCCACCTCAGCGGCGAGCGGCGCAGCACGAACGCGAGCGCGACGAGGACGTTGGTAAGAGCGGCGAGAAACGTCAGACCGGGCATTCCGAAAAGCGACGCCGACTGGATGAGCGCCGGCGTGTCGGACAGCGCATAACCAAGCGCGCCCCAGGAAAAGGACAGTTCTCCCTGCGACCGGGCCAGGTCGGCGACCACCCAGACGGCGGGAGCGGCGACGACAAAGGGCAACAACCGGTATCGGGTCACGGCCGCCACCAGGACGAAACCGAGTGCCGGATAGAGGGCCAGGTATGACGACATTATCAGCAAGGCCGGCACGAGTATCCACGGCATCGTCGCACCCGCCGACGGCAGAAGCGAAACCAGCCACCACATCAAAGTGGCGTAGTACACCAGTCCGAACAGGAACAACGTCTTGAAGCTGTCCCGGCGTCCCGGCCGCACGAGCATCAGCCCGGCGAACATCGGCGCCAGCGCCACGAACACGAGCGGCCACACGGAAAAAGGCGGAAAGCACAGCGCGAGCAGCACCCCCGAGACGGCGGCGGGAAGCGCGAGGCGCAGCGGCGGAAACGCTCTGGCCAGTCGGCGCTTCATCGTTCGAGAACAACCTCTCTGCCGCTGTTGGCCGACTCGTACATGGCGTCCACGATGCGGATCACACCGAGCACGCCCTTGCCCGCCGTGAGCGGGCGCTTCTTCCGCAGCACGCATTCGACGAAGTGGTTGATCTCGTGGCGGTAGCTCTCTTTGAAGTAGTGGTGGCCGGATAACGCGATCGCCGGTGTGACATTGACTAGCACGCCGTGGACTTCCTTATGCACCTGGAGCGGATTGAGCATAGCGGCGCCCTTGCTGCCGTACACGTGGAGGTACGAATTGGTGCGCGGCTCGCGAAGA
>CBDVDJ010000672.1:0-2073 GCA_965372695.1 uncultured bacterium | reverse complement strand
CGGCCGACGGCCAGGATATTCCCGGTACGTCGATCCGGTGGACCGATCCCACAATCATAGGGGGAACCATCAACGTCTACAGCAAGACGGGCGGCGTCTGGGACCTGATCGTGACCAATCCCGACGGCCAGGAATACACGTACCCGTCGGCGCTGACGATCAATCCGATCGTGGCGGCGCAGCTGCAGTCGGCCGTGATCCAGGTCGCCGGCCAGGCGATTCGCCTCGAGTACCGGTTGTTCGACACCGAGGCCGGCGAATCGATTCGCCTGTCGCGTTCGCGCGGCGCCGAAACGTTCTGGGTGGTCATCGAACGCGATCTCGAGGCCGATGGCGCGGGCGAAGGCCTCTACGTCTATCTCGACGGCGACGTCGAGCCGGGCACGAGATATTACTACAAGCTCGATGTGGTTTCGTCCGGCGGTGACGTGAGGGAACTCCACCGCGGCAGCGCGGCCGTTCCCGCGGGCGAGATGAAGCTCGCGCAGAACTTTCCCAACCCGTTCAACCCGGTGACCTCCATCTCGTTCTATCTGCCCCAGCGGCTCCAGGTCCGGCTGGAGGTCTTCGACATCGCCGGTCGTCTCGTCACGCGTCTCGGTGAAGGGATTTACCAGGCGGGGCCGCACAAGATCGAGTGGAACGGTGTCGACGCCAACGGGTCCCCGGTCAGTTCGGGAGTGTACGTATATCGGCTCTCGGCGGGTAACCGCGCGATCAGCAAAAAGATGATCCTGTTGAAATAATAACCTGGTTGAGTAAACGCTGCCCCGCAGAAACGGCCGTCCTTCACCGGACGGCCGTTTTGTTTTTGAATAGAATTCGAAAAAACACAGAATAGGTCCGGTAAATATCGCGGCCTTTCCGACACCCATTAAGCGCATTCGCAATTGGCATTCACCATTGCCGGGAACTCGAGCGATCACTCCCGGCACAGGGCAAGGACTCTTTTCGAGGAGGGGGCACCCATGAAAAGGCTGTTACTCACTGTTGTCTGTCTTGGCGTCGCCGTCTGGGCCACGGTCCCGTCGGCGCGCGAGGCGGCAAAGACGAAGCCTGATATAAGAATTACTCCGAACGCGCGATCCAGTGCGGTGGGAGCGGCGGACAGCCGGCTACCGGGCGCATCGTTGCGCGGTGCGGCGGCGGCCGACACTACCTGGCTTGGCGAGTGGACATTCGACGGCGGTGGTGCGGGTTGCGACGCCGAGGGCTGGGTCGCCGTCGACGCCACGGCGCAGACGGGCGACTACTTTCACGTGGACGACTTCGCCGGTCTGGGCGGCGGCGTAACCGGCCTGCTGGCGCCGATCGAGGGGGCAAAATCGTTGTGGTGCGGCGCGCGTCCGTCTTCGACGGATCCGCTGTGCGGCTACGCGACGCTTCCCGGGTACGGCAACACCTGGAACCAGGCGTTCTGTACGGCCACCTGTCTCGCCGTCGACAGCGTGGTGACGATCGACTACCTGGCGTCGTGGGACTCGGAGCCGGGTTACGACGCCACGACGGTGGAGATCGACGCGTGCGACGACCAATGGATAAAACTCTACGGTGGAATCGGCGTTTTCGACGGGGCGTCCGGCCCCGTGTCCCTGTCGAACGTCGTCCAGGCGGATGAACACAACGGGTCGCTGCGCGTACGCTTTCGATTCGTGTCCGACGGCGCCTGGTCAGACCAGGACGGACTGTGGAGCACCGACGGTGCGTTTATTATCGACAGCCTGAGTGTTTCGGACATTAACGGCATTGTGCTGGCCGTCGAGGATTTCGAGGACGAGGCGGTCGGCGACAAGGACGCCGACGACTGGGTCACCTGCACGCCGGCGGGCTACGGCGATTTTTCCGGACTGTTTCCGGGCATCGCCGTCGCGCAACGCGATCCCTGTCACTACAACGCGACGTGCATGTGGGGTTTCTTTAACGGTTCGACCGCCGACTATTCGTGCGGCGGATATCCCGGCCAGGCGGTGGTGCCGTATGTCAACTCGCGCGGCCAGTACATCAACAACGAAATCTGGTCACCTTCCGTTCCCTTCAGCGGCACGGGAACAACCGTCGAGCTGGCGTTCGACG
>CBDVDJ010000671.1:0-2074 GCA_965372695.1 uncultured bacterium | reverse complement strand
ACTTGAGGACGGGGTACCGTTCGGACGGATTGCTGGACGTGCACTTCGTGACCGATGCCGATATCGAAAATCAGACCAGCTACGCCTGCAAGATCGGGGCGGTCACCGACGCCGCCCGGCTTCTCGAGCCGGATGGGGCCGGTTGAGGCTGGTTGAGGCCGGTTGAGGCCGGCGAAGGATCCTACAACAATTCCCGCTCTGCCCCGGCGGGGTCACATGGGTCAAAACGAATAAGAGAGAGCTCCGGACCGTCGTGTGCCGCGTTGAACGAATGGGTGCGGCCGATTCTGTCGCGCCACTCGCCGGTGAGACGCGTCGACTCGTGGATATGGCCGTGGAGTGTGATCAGAGGCTGCCTTGCTTCGATGAAACGGCGCACGGCGATGCTGCCCACGTGGACGTCGAACGGAACGTGGTCGATCATCTTGCCGTCGAGTGCGGCCCGGTCGAGGTGAGTTTCGTGCGGGGGGGTGTGGAAGAGAAACAGGGAGTTGGTAACGTCGTCCGTACCCGCCAGTTCTTCGAGATCCTGTTTGATGGTGGCGTGGCGGATAACGCTCGGGTCGACGGGCACGCTGCGGTATCCCTCTTCGGGTGAAACGCTGCCGTGTGGCGTATACCTCGATACGTCGTATTTTTCCCAGTCCTTCAGCAGAAACGGCGACGGCGGGACGCAGGCATATCCATAGACCTCGTGCCGTCCCCACTCGAATCGCCGCCGGTGGGCGTAGTGCCACAGACCGCGGTCGGCAATCGCCTTGACGGCGGCCTCTTCGCTCCTCGCGTCGTCGTTTCCGAGAATCACGAACACGGCCGGGTACCGATCTTTGAGCTGCTGTCTGGTTTTTTCCAGAAGCGGACCGAGGTACTCACCGGGAAAATCCGACGGGACGCCCTCGTGGCCCGCCATGTGGGGGAACAGGTCTCCCCCGATGAAGACGGCAGACGGGATTTCGGCCCCGATGGCTGCGAACAGCCGCTCGTATCGGCGCGGCTGGCCGTGGAGATCGCTGACGAAAAAGCAGTTGGACATTGGGTAATTATAACTCAATGTGGTTATCTGATGCGAATGAGTTTGGTGGACGCAACGCCATCCGGCGAGATCGCGCGCACCAGGTAAACCCCGCTGGCGACGGGGTGGCCCTTGTCGCTCCAGCCGTCCCAGACCAGGACCCGTACCCCGAAGTCCGCCTCGCCTTCCCACAGCTTCCGGACGCGCCGGCCCGCCGCGTCGAATATCTCGACTATCAGGTGACCGGCACGCGCCATGGTGACTTCGATGCGGGTGTCGGTGTTGAACGGGTTGGGATACGCCGCGATCGTCACTCCCGGGACCGATGACGCCTCGTACTGTGCCGACACCACGTAGTCGCCGTCGCGCCGCGTGCGCACGGGCGAGCCCTGGTAGAGGACCGTTTCGCCCCCGGGAGCGTAGATGCGAAACGCCGCGTCGCGCCGGTCGATGTGGATCTCGCCGCCGCCGTACGACACCCCCAGCGGGCCGTCGGCGACCGTCACCCAGGGGAACTCTCCCGTCTCCAGCACGGTCGCACCCGTAATGACGAAACTGGTCAGCGATCGAGACACGCTACGCGCCAGCGTCATGGTGGCGTCGGTCCAGAAGCCGTGGAAACCGATTCGTTCGCCGGAGTGGTTGCGGGCAAATGAATCGACGACGCTGTCGGCTCTTTCGATCACGAACGCCTCGCCCCACGGGGGATCGACGATCTGCGGGGTGACGATGGGGGAGTCGCCGTCGCGCATCAGCATGACAAAGGTGAAGTGCGCCGCGTCGTCGGTTGTTGCGAGCGAGATCACCGTGGCGTCGGGGTCTTCGTGGCCGTTGTCGAAGGGCGAAGTTGTTGCCGTCAGCGTTTCGAACGCGGGCCCCACCACGTGAATATCCATCCACCCGCCGACGCCGCCGATGCGTACGGGATTTTGCGATACGTCCACCGTGTTGGACGCGTCGGTGTGGAGCCGCCACTCGTAGTCGTGCACCCCGCCGTCCTTGTCGACGTCGTCCATCAGAATGACATACGGCGGCGCCCCCGGGCCGTGGACGACGAGGAGT
>CBDVDJ010000670.1:0-2075 GCA_965372695.1 uncultured bacterium | reverse complement strand
TTCGATAGCATTAATATGTTAGTAAACAATCGGGAGTTTGACAAGCCCAATCGCCCGTCCGGCGCTCGCCGGTTGACAGGGTCGGGCCGGTTGGATACCGTAAGCACCGACTCGATCACTACTAAGGAGCAAATCATGAAAGCTATCATCGAACTCGGCGTCGTGCCGATCGGGGTCGGCGTGTCGTTGTCGAAATACGTGGCCGCGTGCGAGAAGGTACTCGAAGACGCGGGGCTGGATCACGAGTTGCACTCGTACGGCACCAATATCGAGGGCGAGTGGGACGATGTGTTCGCGGCGGTCAAGCGGTGCCACGAGGTTGTGCACGAAATGGGCGCGCCGAGAATTTTTACGGTGTTGAAAGTCGGGACCCGCACCGATCGGGAACAATCGATGGGCGACAAGATCAGGAGTGTCGAAAGTAAATTGAAAGACGCGTGAGGGAACCTGACAAGGAGGACGACCGTGGGCATATTTCGGGCAGGAATCATGGGTCGCATCACGGGCACCGCGGTGGCGATGCTCTTCGTGCTGGGGCTGACGGCCCTCTCTCTCGTCGCGGATACGGAGCCGGAAGACGGGTCTGCGCCGGCGCCCGTGACGGCGCTGCTCATTATTGACGTCCAGGAGTTCTATTTCCCGGGCGGTTTTCTGCCGCTCGACCATCCGGAGGCGGCGAGTCTCAACTGCAAAAGAATTATCGAGAAGTTCCGGAGCGAGAAAGGCCTCGTCGTGCACGTTGCGCACAATACGGAAAAAGACAACGGTTTCCACCCGGATGTGGCGCCGGCCGAAGGAGAGCGGGTATTCCACAAGGACGAGGTCAGCGCGTTCAACGGGACCGGCCTGCTCGCGTATCTCAGGGACAACGGCGTCGAGAAGGTGGTCGTTTGCGGGATGATGACGCACATGTGCGTCGAAGCGGCCGTCCGCGCCGCGCACGACCTGGGCTTCGAATGCGTGCTGGTGGCGGACGCCTGCGCGACCCGGGACCTCGATTACGGGGGGGATACGGTCAAAGCGGCCGATATCCACGCCTCCACGCTGGGCACGCTCGACGGCTCCTACGCCACCGTGGTCGAAACGGAGACATTCCTGGAGACCTGGTGATTGACGGGAGGGGGTAACAGTTGTATACTTAACACAGCTTCGCAACCGCCCTACCCTGGCCCGCGCTTCGAAAATGTACCCCACGTATACAGAGGGAGGACTCTCTATGTTCACGCGTATGAAAATCGCCGTCGCGATGGTGATGGCCGTGGTGTTGTGTATTGCGCCGGGGCTCGACACGGAAGCGAAGGAAGACGACAGGAGTGCCGGCCGTCCGGACAGAGCACTGGTAATCGACGGCTCTCCGGTACACGACATCGGAAATTTCAACGTCCACGTCCCCAACTGGGGGCTTATCGGCTCCAAGCCGGGCAGCGGTAACACGTTTTCCAGCGCCCCGTCGGCCGAATGGCCCGCCGGGAGCCGCGTGGAGTATCTGTACGCCGGCGGCTTGTGGGTTGGCGCCATCATGGGCGGCGTGCCGGCGGTATCGACGGCCGCCTTCGAGTTTGAGTTCCGCCCGACGCCGGATCCGGTCGACGTGGTTTATTACGCCGCCGAGGGCGACCCCGGCGGCAACCGCGTGCCGCACCCGAACGCCGACGACGACGGCGACGGGACGATCGACGAGGAATGGCTCGACGGCCACGACAACGACGGAGACGGATTGATCGACGAGGACTTCGCCGCGATCTCGGAAAATATGCAGAGCTGCTGGTACACCGATGACCAGCCTGGGATCACCCAGATATACCCCGAGCACCGGCCCATGAATCTCCTCGTCCGCCAGCAGAGCTTTCAGTGGAGTGAGACGGAATTCGACCAGTTTGTGGGATTCGACTACACGATTACCAACACGGGCGACCAGGTCCTCGAGGACGTCTATATAGGGCTGTTCGTAGACGGTGACGCGGGTCCCCGCGATGCCCAGAATTATTATAATGACGACGGCACGGACTTCGCGAGCTACCCGTCGGTGGTCACGCCGTGGGGAACGACGGACGTGGAGTTTGGATACGTGTACG
>CBDVDJ010000669.1:0-2083 GCA_965372695.1 uncultured bacterium | reverse complement strand
TGGAACTTCCCGATGTCGCGGACGATCTGGTCGACGGCCCAGCCGGGGTCGAGGTGGTCGACACCCCGGTCGGGCGTGCCGAGAACGCGGTGCTCCTCGATGCCGAGGGCGCCGCACGCCGCCGCCAGTTCGTCAACGCGCCGCTGGCAGAGCCGCTCGCGGGAGAGCTCCTTCGACACGCCGATCGTTCCCGCCTCGCCGCAGGTGAACATGAGGAGGTGGACCCGTACGCCCTCGAGAGCGTAACGGGCGATCGATCCTCCGGGACCGTAGGTCTCGTCGTCGGGGTGGGCGAAGACGCACAGCATGCGGCGCTCGCTGCTCATCGCCGCGAGCCTCCGCCCACGGTTACGGTCACGAATTCACGGCCTCGACTCCTCATCGGCCGCCGGTCGACCCCTTGCCCGCGCCTCCCGGGCGGGTGTCGACGATCTTGAGCTCGTCGAGGATGTTGGTGGCGCCGGCAAACTTGTCGAGAACGAAAAGAATGTAGCGCGAATCAACGTTGATCGTACGCGTCATGCCCGGGATGAACTGGTAATCGGCCGAGATCGATTCGTAGTTGCCGTCGAAGACGAGGCCGATCACCTCGCCGCGGCCGTTGAGGATCGGGCTGCCCGAGTTGCCGCCGGTCACGTCGTCGCTCGACAAAAAGCATACCGGCACCTCGCCGCTCACCGGGTCGGCGTACTCGCGATAATCCCCCGCTTCATACAGGTCGATCAGCTTCTCCGGAGTGGCGAACGGTTTTTCACCCGTCGTCTTGGCGGCCACTCCGGCCAGCGTCGTCATCCAGTAGTAATCGACCGCGTCGGCCGGCGAGTACCCTTTGACCTGTCCCACCGACAAGCGCATCGTGAAGTTGGCGTCGGGGTAGAGGATCCCGCCGCGGTATTCGGTCCACAGCTCTATCAACTGCGGGCGGAGCTTCTGCAGCGCGCCGGCGAAGGCTTCGTTCCGGTCGTCGAGCTTCTTGCGCTGGGCGTGGACCTTGGCGGCGAACTCGATGAACGGGTCGTCCTGCGCGTGGAGTTCCTCGACGCTCATCCCGAACATCTCCGACCGCTTGTCCTTGTCGGTCACGCCGGTCCCGGCGTAGAGGCCGTCGAGAAGTTCGTCGATCTCGTCTTCGGTCACGCCGGCCGCGATCCCGTCGATACTCCCCTGTGTCTGGTCGGCGGCGGCGATCTTCAGGAGAAACAGCTTGAGGATGCGCCTGTCCGTCTGCTCGTCGTACGAGAACTCGGCCATCTGGAGCATGCGGCGCTGGCGCTCTTCGTCGCGGTCCTGGTAGCCCCGGTCGCGGTCGATGTCGTCCTTTTCCCGCTCCTCGGCCCACTTGTAAATAGTCATCGAGCTGCGCATCGTCGACGAAACGTAGCCGACCATTCCCAGCAGCCGGTTCTGCTCCCAGAACGTCATGTATTCTTCGTACTGGGCCTGGATGTCCCCGAGTACGCTGCCGTACTTCTCGGCCATCTTCTGGTTGGCGTCCAGGTAGCGGCGCAGCTTCTTCTCCTCTGCCATCTTCTGGGCGAGGAGGTCGGCCTTCTCGAGGCCTTCGAGCATGCCGATGTAGTTCTTGTAGGCGTTGTTGAGGCCCTTGTTGAGGGTGGCCAGCTTGATCTCGACGTCGCGGCCGCGCAGCGACTCTTCCTCGACGATGTCGAGGACCTCGCGCATCACCGCGATGTTCTCGGGGTAGGTCGTGTTGACGGCGACGTCGATCGCATAAGACGTGCGGTAACGCTTGGTCGACCCGGGGTAACCCATCACCATGGTGAAGTCGTTTTCGGCGAGCGGCGCCTTTGACATGGCGAGGTACTTGCGCGGGTGGTAGGGCACGTTGTCATCGGCGTACACGGCGCTCTCGCCGTCGGGCCCGACGTAGGCGCGCAGGAACGAGAAATCGCCCGTGTGGCGCGGCCACATCCAGTTGTCGATGTCGCCACCGAACTCGCCGATCGATACCGGCGGGGCGTAGACGATACGGACGTCCTTGATCTTGAAATACGTATAGAGGTAATACTGGCTGCCGCCGTACACGCTCATGACCTCAGCGTAAACGTCCCTGCCGTCTTCC
>CBDVDJ010000668.1:0-2085 GCA_965372695.1 uncultured bacterium | reverse complement strand
ATGCCGGGTCAAACGTCTCGATCTTCTCCCGATCCTTGTCCGTTCCTGCCGCAAAATGTGTGCCTGCCAGCAATTCAATCCGGGCCGATCGGATTGCCGGAGTCTTGTCAATTGACTCCAGCGATCCACCTCTCGCTGTTAGATAAAGGAAGAATCCCCAATTGGGTGAAATTTCCCGTCGGCGCGGCGGTAAAAAATCATCCAGTGTCAGTGTATCGACACCGTCTGGAATATGAAGAATCTATGTCCGGACTCAGTCTTCGGTTGGGCTGGTGGTGTTTTCGATGGGTCGAGTTCGAACTTCGTCTGCTCCGGGGAGATTTCCGGGGAGGGCCCCGCCGGCTATTCCGTGAGATAAAGGGATTTGATACGGCCCCACGTCGACTGTTCGACAGGGGTCTCGTCTCGCAGTACGAAGATGAGCTTTGCGTCGGTCACCTCGACGGTGCCGTCCGATGACCCGTGGCTGTAGCTGCATCCGTACGGTAACGGCCGGGCGAAACTGGACAGAACGAAGGTGCCGCCTCCACTCGACAAAAACTCCCAGGTCGGGTCGCCGGCAGGCTGCCAGGCGGGTTCAATCACGAAGGAAATTCGCTGATTGACGTATATCGGGGAAGTGTACCAGTCGCCGGAAGTGGTCGATATGCTGGCGTAGATATAGTTCCCGTTGAAGCCGGGATTGCCCCCCGAACAGCTGTAGTAGCTGGGCCACACCAGGTTTCCCGTAATTCGCATGCGCACACTGAGGACATCGGCGGGGTCAACGCTTACGGTAAACGTTCCCACGGCATGGGTGGTATCCGAGCCGTAAAAGCCGTTGAGTCCCTCTACCGGGACTTCAATCCATGAGGCCAGCGCGGGATTCAACACGGCGACGGCTACAATCAACAAGCCGGCAAAGCAAAGCGATGACTTTCTCATCATTGTTCACCATCAGGGGAGGTTTGACGCGATGTCCCGATTTGGTAATCGGTGCTGTGTTAATTATACCACAAAACCCGCATCAAACCGGCGAAACATTTCTGCGATCCGGGGTGTTAACTATCGACCACCCGACGACGTGCGGTTCGGCGGGCCGCGACGCGATGCTGGAACGGGCGGTAGAGTTGCTCGTGGATTGAGCCGGCGCGCGCTCGACGAACCCGGGGGGCTTATGGTAGCTTGATTAAGCTCTCACAAGGTTTTCTCCTCCATCTCGAGGGCTTTTTTGCATGGCCAAACGCGGTTTCAGTGGCGCCAGAAGTTCCAACGGGGGCCTCGGTACGTTTGCAGGGGTCTTCACGCCGAGCGTGCTGACCATTCTGGGGATCATTCTCTTCCTGCGACTCGGATACGTCGTGGGAAGTGCTGGCCTCGGTCGGACCTTGATCATCATCGGCCTGGCCAACCTCATCTCCATCCTCACCAGCTTCTCGCTGGCGACCATCGCCACCAATCTGAAGGTCAAAGGCGGCGGCGACTACTACTTGATCTCTCGCACTCTCGGTGTGGAGTTCGGAGGCGCGCTGGGCATCGTGCTGTTCGCGGCCCAGGCCATCTCGATTGGCTTCTACTCGATCGGGTTCGGCGAAGTAGTCGGTGCGATAGTCGGCGCGGAATCGGCCTGGCTTCCCCAGGTCATAGCGGCGGGAGCGGTGCTCGTTCTCTTCGGCCTGGCGTGGGTTGGGGCCGACGCTGCCACCCGTTTCCAGTTTGTGGTGATGACGGTCATGGGGCTGGCAATTATTGGATTTTTTGTGGGCGGACTGGCGGACTTTGACGGCGCCATTTTCCAGGAGAACTGGGGGGGGACGACCGCGAACCCGCCGTTCTGGCTCATCTTCGCGATCTTCTTTCCGGCAGTGACCGGCTTCACCCAGGGCGTCAGTATGTCCGGGGACCTCAAGAACCCCGCCAGGAGTTTGCCGCTGGGGACATTTCTCGCGGTGGGCGTGTCGATCTTCGTGTACTTCGCGGTGGCTCTGGTCTTTGCGGGGACGGTGCCCGGTTCCGAGCTCGTCTCGGACTACGGGGCTATGCGCCGGGTGGCTCTGGCGCCGTGGCTGATCGACGCTGGAGTGATCGCGGCCACCCTCTCGTCGG
>CBDVDJ010000667.1:0-2086 GCA_965372695.1 uncultured bacterium | reverse complement strand
TCAAGTACACACCTCCGTGTTTGATCGCATTGTCGAGAAACGTGAACAACATGCCGGTGTCGTCCGACTTGTCCGGTATTCCCGATCCATCCCCGAAGGCCGTGACCAGATCTCCCGTGTTCCAGATGATCCCGGCATAAACCGGGACCAGCTGCTGATGGACGTTCGTAACGCGGCTGGAGGGATGGTTCCCCACCGCATTCGCAGGCCCGCGGATGTCATAACGGTCGATGTAGTCGAACCTGCCGCAGGACCGGAACGCGGAATCGAAAAAGACCTGGGCGCCGCGGAAGTTCATCCCGTCGACGTAGAGGATGTCGCCGCCGCGCTGGTAGCCGCCCGCCGGAAGGATCGTGAACTCGTCGGCGTTGGCGGCGGCGAGTTCGATGTCGTCGGTTTCGCCCGTCGGGGTCGGCACCGGAAACGCGAAGTACGTCGCCTGCGAACTGGCGTTCTCTGCGCCGAAGAAAAACCACACGGTATCGCCGGGCACGAACAGGTTGTCGTTGAGATCGATGTTGTAGTCGTCTCGAACCACCGAACCCGTCGCTGTGTAGCTCGAGTCCAACTGGATTTTTGCCCACGTGCGGCCAGCGGCCGAGACTGTGCCGACGTGAGTATAGCGAGAGTCGTCCACAAGAGAGGCGTCTGTTACGCCACCGTGCGGACCGTCGATATCGACGTAGCAGTAGACTGCGGCACCCTGTGAGGGATCTCCGTTATGGTATCCCAATCCCGCGGCGGGATCCGCCACGGTAACCGAGACCGAATCCCCGGGCAGGATCGCCGAGCTTGTGCGGGGCAGAATGTCATTGGCCGCATCGGCCCTCGCCGCACCGGTGATGGTACCGTCCCCGGAGAAGCTGTCCTGGAAGAGGTCGAGGTCGCGCACCTGCCATTGCGGGCCCAATGCTGCATATTGGTGGACATAGACGTTGTCGAAAAGCGGAGCATGGGAATGGCAGCCGCAAGTCCCGTAAAGCCCATACCAGAATATACAATAGTCACGAACGACCAGTGCCACCTGCAGGTGCGTCGCGGCCGGATCGACGAATTGGCCAACGTCGATCCTGGCTGTGTGCCAGTCCTTACCATTGCCGTATCCGCAGGGACCATAGTAGTCCATCCAGCCGGTCGCGCAACCGTCGACGAGCGTGCGTACTTTCCATCCATAGTAAACGAGAAAGGAGAGATTCAGGTCCCGGTACACGTCGAAACTCAGTACAAAACCGCTGCCCGAACCGGTAATCGGGATGAGCGGAGACCAGACCTCGTTGTAGATATACTGCTCGCTGCGGTTCCCGTAAGGCACGGCCTTCTGGTTCGGCCAGCCGCCACACGAATAGTTGTACGTCGAACCGTTAATAAATGCCCAGACGCACGAGATATTGAAGTTACAGAGATCTTCCTGGACGAGGGCGCTGCCTGGATATAGAGCTGAAAAATCTCCGTACCCTTGTGCCGGGCGCGACACCCAGTTGCCAGAGACAGTCGCGTGGTCACCGGGTGTTTCACCTTCGAACAACTCTGTTGGCACCACCACCCCACCCGCGTCACTCACCGTGAGGCTGTCGAGAATCAACGCTCCGTCGGTGTTCCACAACCCGTCTTTATCGGACCACGCACCGTCGGACTCGAACAAGAACCGCACGCGGACACTTCCCGAGTGCAGCGCCGTGGGCACCGTTACCGACTCCTGCTTCTTGCCGACTTCGTTGTATGTTACCAGCGTCTGCCAGTCGTCGTCGCAGTTGTCGAACTGGAGGTAGGTATAGTCGTACCCGGGTTCCGAGTCCCAGGATACCAGATAGTCGACCGTCATATCGCCGATCACCGGGAAGCACACGTTCGTGCAGAATCCCTGAAGCCAGTCGTTGCCGTACCCCGGAAGCACCGCATACTGGCAAAGAACTGGATCGCCAGCGGCCGGACGCGCGCCGCACCAGAGCGACTGATTCCCTTCCAGCGGCAACAGGCGCCCGAAATCCCCGGCGCCGAGACCGGCGAAATCATCGACGTGGAAGTAGTCTCCCTCCTGGGCCCACAGATCGACACCGATCCAGCCCTCACTGTCACATACACCGTG
>CBDVDJ010000666.1:0-2096 GCA_965372695.1 uncultured bacterium | reverse complement strand
CTTGACGAACCGCCCGGTGCGGACCCGCATGCCGGGTGGTGTGGGAGGGGAAGCCGAGTTAATGCTCGGCTCCCCTATCCCGATTGCCGCTGGGACTCCGCTCTTCTCCTCTAGTCGTAGTACTCGGTGCCGAGGTGCGTGATGAGCTCTTCTCCCATGAGGTAGCGCAGGTTGTTCTTGAGCTTCATCAACTGGATGAACAGATCGTGCTCCGCGTACAAACCGGGCGCCGTCTGCGGGCTCTTGAAGTAAAACGAGAGCCACTCCTGGATGCCGGACATTTCGGCGCGGTTTGCGAAGTCGAGAAACAGTGCAAGGTCGAGCACGATCGGTGCGGCAAGGATGCTGTCCCGGCACAGAAAGTCTACCTTGATCTGCATGGGATACCCCAACCAGCCGAAAATGTCAATGTTATCCCAGCCCTCTTTGTTGTCTCCGCGCGGGGGATAGTAGTTGATCCGCACTTTGTGATACAGGTTCCCGTAGAGATCCGGGTTCTTGTCGGGCTGCAGAATGGCGTCCAGCACACTCAACTTGCTCATTTCCTTGGTCTTGAACGATTCGGGGTCGTCGAGGACCTCGCCGTCGCGGTTGCCGAGGATGTTGGTCGAGAACCATCCGTTGACGCCGAGCATGCGGGCCTTGAAGCCGGGGGCGAGAATGGTCTTCATGAGCGTCTGGCCGGTCTTGAAGTCCTTGCCGACGATCGGGACGCGGAGTTCGCGGGCGAGCTCGACGAGTGCGGGAACGTCTCCCGACAGGTTGGGAGCGCCGTTGGCGTAGGGGATCCGCGACGAAATGGCCGCGTACGCGTACACCATGCTCGGCGAAATGTCGGGATCGTTGTTCTTCAGTCCCTCTTCGAAAGACTGGATGGTCTGATGAACGGGCTTGGGTTCTATATAGATTTCCGTACTCCCGCACCAGACCATCACGATTCTGTCGACGTTCTTTTCTTTCTTGAAGTTTTCGATGTCGGCCTTGAGCTGGTCGGCCATTTCCATCCAGTTCGCGCCCTTCTTGACGTTGGGGCCGTCGAGCTTCTTGACGAAGCGCTTGTCGAAGACGGCGGGCATGGGCTTGATCTTCTCGAGCTTGCCCTTGACCTGGTCGAGGAGGGTGCGGTCCAGCACGCCGGCGTTGCAGGCGGCTTCGTAGCAGTTGTCATTGAAGATGTCCCAGCCGCCGAACTCGATGTCCTCGATGGCGGCGATGTCGACGAAATCCTTGATCATCGGGACGCGGTCTTCGGTCCGCTTGCCCAGGCGGATGGTGCCCATCTGGGTGAGCGATCCGATCGGCTTGGAAATACCGGCGCGGATCGCTTCGACACCGGCGATAAACGTGGTGGCGACGGCGCCCATTCCGGGCATCAGCACGCCGAGTTTGCCCTTGGCGGGCTTGATATTGACTTTGGGTTTGGCCATGATTCACTTCCTCCTCACGGACTGGTTTGTGGACTCAAATCTCTGGTTGCCCCAAAATACCCTTGAATGCTGAATTATCATAATTTATATTAATTATCTAACATATAAGAAAAGCTAATCTCCCGTTTCGCCGCTGCTGTTGACAGCGCGTCAGTCTGCCGCCTGCCTGGAAACGGCGTAGAGCGCCGCAACAGAGCGGCGCGGGCCCACGTCAGGAGCGAATCTATAGAATGGAAATCAGACAGCTCAAATACTTTATATCGGTGGTGCGGCTGGGGAGCGTCGGGGCCGCGGCGGAGGCGAACTACGTCACCCAGCCGGCGGTGACGTTGCAGGTGCAGAAGCTGGAGGAGGAGCTGGGGGAGAAGCTGTTGGAGCGCCGGGGCCGGCGGGTGGCGCCGACACAGGCCGGGATGATGGTGGCGGAGCATGCGGAGGCCGTTATTCGCGGTGTGGAGACGCTTCGCGGAGCGGTGACGGGCCTGAAGGGACTGGAGAGTGGTTTCCTGCGCATGGCCAATATAGACGCGGCCAGCGTCTACGTTCTGCCGGACATCTACCGGTCCTTCCACCAGAAATACCCGGGCGTCAAAATTGAGATCATCGTCGGAGACACGGCACGCCTCCTCGAGGCGCTTCACCGCGGCGAGGTCGAACTGGCCAGCACGG
>CBDVDJ010000665.1:0-2113 GCA_965372695.1 uncultured bacterium | reverse complement strand
ATTCCCTACGCCTTTTTGGGTATCTCTGTGGGTGTTTGTGGGTTTTTGGCAATCTTTGGCGCCCACAAGGACTAAAACTAACACGGGGCCGGCGCCGGCGCCGCTTATATATTCGAACGCGACGCGTCCGGCAACTGGTCTCTGAAACAAAAACTTATCGCCCCCAATGGTGTCGCAGACGATAGTTTCGGTAATTCCGTGGCAATCAGTGGTGCTGTGGCGATCGTCACGGCGATTTTAGCGGACGTGGCCGGCAAGACCGCCTCGGGCACCGCTTACATCTTCGAGCGTGACGAAACGACGGGCAATTGGGCATTTGCCCAACAGATTTCGGACCCGACCCCCAATAACTACGCATATTACGGCACATCGGTAGCGGTCAGCGGAGACCTGGCCGTCGTCGGAGCTTCCGGAGACTACGACGCCGGCTGGATGGCGGGAACGGCACACATATACAAGCGCGATATAGTCGGCAACTGGATCCGGATGCAAACAGTAGTGGCGTCGGATGCGGTTCCGGGGGAGAACTTCGGCAATTCCGTCGCTGTTGACGGGGACGTGGTAATCGTTGGGAGCCAAAAAAAGGACGGTAACACCGGCGCGGCCTATATATACAGGCGCGACTCAAACGACAATTGGAATCAGGAACAAAAAATCACGGCAAGCGATGGTGCCGCTGATGATTATTTTGGCAATAAGGTGGCGATCAGCGGAGAGGTGGTTATTGTCGGGGCCGTCGGTGAAGATGACGGAGAGAAAACAAACTCGGGAGCAGCGTACGTATTCGAGTATCAGTTCGCGGACACATCCTGGGCGCAAACGCAGAAGCTTATGGCGAACGATCGCGAAACGGGTGACCGAGTCGGCGCCTCCGTAGCCCTCAGCGGCGATGTGTTGATCGTCGGTGCTGACGGTGACGATTCTTATGCGGGATCGGCGTACATCTTCAGCAGGGATCCCGGAACAGGCCTCTGGAACCAGGCGGACAAACTCGCTGCGGACGACGGAACCGCGGACGATCGTTTCGGCAGCTCAGTCGCAGTCAAAGGGGATGTGGCCGTCTTTGGGGCCCCCGGCCACGACGGCCAGACAGGATTGACGTACGTGCTGGAGATGCCAAGATCTCCTGTCGCAGTATCCGCGTCTGACGGGACACTGGACAGCAGAGTCCGCGTCAGGTGGGACGACGTTTCGTCGAACGAGCATGGTTTCCGCGTCTACCGTAACGGCGAGCCCCTCGCGCCCGTCGAGGAAAATGCCGAAGTCTTCGAAGACTTCGACGCCGAACCGGGACGGACCTACGAGTACAGCGTAGCCGCCTTTCGAAGCGATGTATCGATCGAGCTGGAGCGGGTCTCCGATTTCGGATGGCGGCCGCCCAACGGCAACATCACCGGCCGCATCTCGACCCTCGGCGGAGGCGCCAGCGAGGGGATCTATATCGGACTCGATCCCCTGCCGACAAAAGCGCTTCTTCTGGACGGCGCCGGCGGCCACGTCCGTGTGGCCGACCCCGAAGGCAATTTCAATTTTACGGTCGAAAACAGTTACACCATCGAATTATGGATCAAATACGTGGGAGACGGCGGTTCGGGTGCCGAAGACGGCGCGCTCCTCGCCAAATCGGCGCCCAGGGGAATCGGAGCGAAACAGTTCCCCTTCTGGCTGAGCAACAAACGAAGTACGGGCGAACCGGGCCGTCTTCGTTTCGCGATGGGAGACGGCGACAGGACCGTGAGCGTCGCCAGCCACAGCGCCGCTCTCAACGACAATACCTGGCACCACGTCGCCTGCGTACACGACGCCGATCTGGATGAAATCTCCATTTACATCGACGGGGATCTCGAGGGCATCACTCCCTACACGGGTATAGGCGACATAACAAACGCGGACAGCCTGTCTCTGGGCGCCGGGGCGAAGCCGGAGTCCTGGTTCGGCGGTCAGCTCGACGAAGTGCGCGTATGGAATGTCGTGCGCGATACGACCGATATCCAGGAGTCGATGTCGCAGCAGTTGGAGGGAGACGAGACGGGTCTTGTGGCTTACTGGCCGATGGATGAGGGCAGCCGCGGCGTTATTACCGACCCCTACGCCGCGGATCACTACGGGGTAT
>CBDVDJ010000664.1:0-2118 GCA_965372695.1 uncultured bacterium | reverse complement strand
GCTGCTGCCGAGCCAGGCGTCGAACCGCGAGTGGAATACGAGGAGGAGAAACGCGACGAACACCGAGAGCGCACCCGCCGCTGCCCACGCGGCGCTCGTCGGGCCGGTGACCCAGCGCGAGACGGTCACGGGGCCGAACAGGTAGGCGGTGACGAGCGGTTTCCAGGAACGACTTGTCGACGCCGTTCCGGCGCCGGTCTTCCGGTCGGATCTTTCTCCGTCCGCCTGCGAAGAGGCCGGAGACGTTGTTGTTATCGGATTCGGGTTCGCCGTGGACGAGCCCCGCTTGATCACGTACACCTTGGGTGAGCCGTGCGCCATGGTACTCCTTCGCCGTCATTGACGGGTGTGTTCGAGGTTCGGCCTGATACTGACAGGCCGCAGGAAACTCCGGGAAACTCCGGGAAACAGATCCCCTCATGAGGATGCAAGTCGTGTACCCGGGAGGCCCGGAACACCAACGGGAACAACTCGCCCTTACGCGACAAACGCGGCGTTGCACGAAGCAACGCTGATTATGACGATTATTATGACGGTTCCCGCGGACTCGCTCGATATTATCTGCTGCTTGCGGGATCGGATCGGGGTAAAGACTATGGCCTCGGATCGGGGTAAAGACTATGGGCTCGGACCGGGGTAAAGATTATGGGCTCGGACCGGGGTAAAGATTATGGGCTCGGATCGGGGTAAAGATTATGGGCTCGGACCGGGGTAAAGACTATGGCCTCGGATCGGGCCAGGAAGAGCTCTCGCGGAGTTTCGGGGTGTGTTATTCTGAAAAGGCTTCAGTCCCGCAATTTCACCCTTGGGGCGGCGGTCACCGCGCCGCCGAAGGAGTGCCCGGCATGGATACCTCGATCCGCAACCTTCAGATTATAATTCTGGTTTCTATACTGGCCGTCGTGGTGCCGATGGTCAGCCTGAACGGGGCCCGGGGCGACCGGGTGGGTACCATCTTAATGTGCGGCGCGGGGGACCACCCCGGCCGTTACGTCGGCTATTGAACCACAAGAGGGAGAGTGTCATGAGTATTCGTAATTGTGTTATTCCGATATTTCTCACGGTCGGACTTTTTGTGGCCGCCGGGTGCGGCGATACGACAACGGTGGTGGATGACGAAAATGGCGGCGGCGTGTCGCAATACGGATTTCAATTGCACCGCTACGGCACAGAGTTCAGCGGGATCTGGATGTTTTCCGACGACGAGTGGATTGCCTGCGGCGCCGACGGGATAATTCTTCACTTCGACGGCGGTGTCGTGACGGCGATGGAAAGCGGGACAATGGCCGACCTGAACGATATCTGGGCGGCGGGACGGGACGACATCTTCGTCGTCGGCAATCGGGAGGGCGGCTCGGAGCCCGGGGTCATCCTCCACTACGACGGCGACGAGTGGAGCCACATGCCGTTTACTGCGGAGGTGTACGTGAAAGGCGTCGGCGGGCTCACCGGGACCAACGTGTGGGCGGTTACGGTGGAAGGTTACGTTTATCACTACGACGGAGCTGACTGGACAGAGGTATATCAACGTCCGGGCGGAGACGCGCTGCGAGACGTCATGGCGGTCGGGCTCACCAACGTTGTCGTCGTCGGTGACAACGGCGGTATCTTCCGGTGGGACGGCGGGTCGTGGTCGGACGACTCGGTGATCGGCGACGACTTCAAGGCAGTCTGCGGGTCCGCCTACAACGACATCTGGGTGTGCGGCGGCGAGCAGATCTGGCACTACGACGGCAGCTGGAGCCTGGCATATACGAGCGGAATGGTCGACCTGCGTGCCATCCACAACATGGGCAAGGACATCATGTGGGCGGTGGGCGGCAACAACCGCTGCGTGCGTTACGATGGAGGTTCCTGGCTGACCCAGGTCGTCGGCGACGAAAATGAATTCGACGCGGTCTGGATTCGGGCGTCCGACCTCGTTGTAGCGCTGAGCGATCACGGAGGCGTCTACCAGTACAATGGCGTTGACTGGGACGAGATCAATAACTCCGATCAGAGTAGCTGGCAGGACATGCACGGGCTCGCGTTCGACGGGATCTATGCCGTGCGTGGCCGTGACCTCGCGAAGTGGGACGGCGTCGAGTGGTCCCAGGAGTCGAGTCATAACGCGTACAT
>CBDVDJ010000663.1:0-2123 GCA_965372695.1 uncultured bacterium | reverse complement strand
TTGCAGTTCTCCGTATGTATGGTCCTTTAAAACCATGGATTGAAAAAACATGGAAACCGGGTGATATTGAATTAGTAAAATAGACAGTTTGGCTATACTCACTGTCGCGGTCAGGCTGAGTGTAGTTAAAACTTGAAAAAATATTCAATAATTGTTTCCTGTCAGCATGAGTAGGACATGGTCCTGAAGAAGTTGCTTTAAAGGGAGGGTGGGTGAATCCACCGCTTATTAAAGTAGCGAAATAGTCAAATAGCAGGAGAAAAATTATTGCCATCTCGTTAATTGGGATTTTGGTGGTTGGTTTCCAACAACTGAGGCTGATATGGAATCCAAAACTTCCATGGGATAAAGAGGCCATACGGACTTTTCCGTTAGCAGCGGCGGTCTACGATTCGCGCACCGCGGCGCAAGATGGAGGGGTTGGAATCTGGGCCGCTGTAGGCGCCCGGTACTGGAACAATAAGGTGGTTTTCACCATCACGACCCGGCCGATTCTCCCCGGAGGATCAGACCAGGTGGAGACGGAAATCACCGGCCAGTCCTGGTGGGACCCTTTCCTGGAGCTCGCCATGCATTTTCCGGTCACGCCCAGGGTTGGGTTCTTAGTTCGGGCCACCGGGGGCGGTTTCGGTATCGGTAACGCGTCGACTTATATGTGGGATGCTGAATTCGCGGCGTTATTCCGGCTGTTCCGTCGTTTCATGCTGAGTGCGGGGTACCGGCAATTCAAGTACGACCGGACCGACGGCAGCGGCGACGACATGGTCCGACAAAAAGTCGCCGTTACGGGACCGGCCATCGGGTTGAGCGTCGGCATCTTCTAAGCTGTCTACGTTCTGGAAGAAGAGATGTGAATGCTGGACGCGCGTACTCCCGGGCTTTGGCGGTCACCGCGATGTTGTTTGTCACACTCGGCGCCCAGACGGCGACAGCGCAGGAGACGTCGAAACAACTCTGGGGTGACTATAACCCGTCGTGGGCGGTCTCCGACAGAGTAGACGTGTTCGGTGATGTCGGGTTGCGAAGCGAGATTGAAAACGACGGGTGGTGGCGTCTGGTTGTGCGTCCGGGTGTGGGAGGGGCGGTCAACCGGTTCCGGATTACGGCTGGTATCGGAAATTTCTTTACCTTCAACGATGTTATCGACAACCGGTGGGAGATCCGGCCTTTTCAGGGCGTATCCGTGGTCTGGCCGAACCGCCGCCTGGCGCTCGACCACTACCTCCGTCTCGAGGAACGCTTCGATTTCAATACGGAGACTTGGAACTCGCTCAACTCTCTGCGAATACGTTACCGCCTACGGGCCACGTATCGCTTTGCCGCGATAAAACCGCATAGGTATTGGACGGTGACTTCGAGCGGCGAGGGATTCTATACGATAACGGGCGATGAGGGACAGCAGCGGGAGCAGGCCCGGGCGACGGCCGGTATCGAGCGGAACTTCAACCACCAGCGGCGGATTCGTTTCGAAATCTCGTGGCAGCAAGAGAGTCTCTTCTTCCGTCCGAACGAGACCGTCAACGACATTTACGTTCGATTTCGGTTCTATCGGCGATGGTAATGCGCTTTTCCCGTAAATTGGTGGGCGGCGAGGGCGTCTCGTGCTTCACTATTCATGATTCAGACCTCCTTCAGCGTACATTACTCTAGCATCTGAAGTGTCCCGCGAGGTCTGGTATTCCTACACTCCGTAAATCGAAGCCATTTCAGATAACTACAGTAATCGTAGCAAGTTATTCATCGTCTTCATCTTGCCCCGCAAAACCGGTATTCCCCGGCCGCAGGTCACGATAAACTCAGTGCTCGCAGGTGGGCGTCACGCACGCTATTGTTGCGTCTGTCGTAAATTCTGTCGATCCCGGTCCCGGGATTGCAACAAAATTGGCCGGTACTATTAGAGGGCGGTCGGCTAACCCAACTAGTCACAGCAAGTTAAGCGATCTCCCGGGGTCTTCCCGGTTGGCACGCTTTTTCCATTGTGAAAAGCTATCATGCGGACACGGCCGGACCGAAAACGGGGCTTCACCCTCATCGAACTGATGTTCGTCGTGACAATCATCGGCATCCTGTCGGCGATCGCCATACCGAACTACGCTCGGATTGCTAAAAAAGCAAAAGAAACC
>CBDVDJ010000662.1:0-2128 GCA_965372695.1 uncultured bacterium | reverse complement strand
TCACCGCCACCAGGCCACCGACGAGCCACGCGCCGCCGCGCGCGGCCGCCGCATTGCGCAGACCGTAAAAACGCGTCAACTGGCGCGGATCGGCGACCAGTTTCAGCCCCCCCGACAGTCCGATGCCCACGATGAGGAGGAGTGGGGCCGCCGTGGTGATGCGCAGCAGGCTGAAAGTGCCGCTCGCGGTACTGAAAGTGCCGCTCACGGTACTGAAAGTGCCGTCACCGGTCCTGGCCGCGTCAATCGCCTGCAGGCTGGCCCAGGTCGCATTCCACCCGCCGGCATGAGAAATAAGCGTCAGAGGAATCACCACTGCGCCGGCCAGCAGGAGAACGGCCTGCAGCGAATCACTCCACACGTCGGCGAGGTACCCACCCACTGTTGTGTATGCCAGCTGCACGACGAACACGATGGCGAGCGCGTATCCAAACGGGATCCCCAGAAGCGCTCCCATCGATTCGGCGGCGCCGAGAAAAACGGCAGCCAGGAAAAACAGCGAATCGAACACGATCACACCCGCCGCGACGGCACCGGCCGCCGGCGAGCCGAAATGAAGGCGAAAAAGGTCGGAGGGCACGACCGACCCCAGCTTGCCTGCCATTTCGTTGAACCGCGGCGCGATAAAAATCCATGAGAGGACGGCGAGCACAACCAGCACGGCGCCGACGAGGAGCCAGGAAACGCCGAACGTGTAGCTCTTGGCGGAATGGCCGACAAAGCTGTTGGTCGAAACAAACGTGGCAAAGAACGACAGCGCCACCAGTACCGTAGCCACATTGCGGCCACCGGTGTAATAGTCCTCGATATCGTGGGTTTGCCTGCGGGCGCGGACGGCAAATACGATGAGTATGCAGAGATAAACCAGGGGAACGAAGATTTTGATGATCATTTATCGGCACTCGTCCTATCCGTCGAGCAGCCGTCCGATTTCTTCGTGCAGGATCCCGCGCCTTGTGAGACGACCGGTCCCGAAATCCACGATCGAAGAGGGCAGCCGCCCGGGATTGGCAAACATGCAGGTCCCCGCGTCGCACACGATATCCATCGCGTCGACGATCGACAGGGGCACGTCTTGTGACGAGAACGAGTTTCCCTGTCCGGAAAGGTTGGCCGAGGATCCGAACAGTCTGACGCCGGCCCGGTCTCCCGCTTCCAGGAGATGCCGGCTCATGCCCCCCATGTTCATGAACAGTCCGAGCTTGCCGCCGGACGACAGCAGATCCAGGCAGTCCCGCGGGACCGACCTGACCATCGCGCTGTTCCAGTCCGGCTCAACGAGTACACCGACCGGCAGGTCGGCTTCGACGATGCGGCGAATGACCTCGAGGTCTCCCGCGGGGTCGGGTGCGCCGACCGCGTCCGCGAAGTCGTCCCAGGTAACGAGGATCGGACATGCTTTGTCCGGCGAACGCAGTTTGAGTTCGTAGATGCGTTCGAGCGGCGCACGTGCCCCGGTGAGAAACGCGTATGCTACGCCGAACGGGATCAACGCCAGGCCGCCCTTTCTGATGACGTCCACGGCGAGATCCGCGGCGTCGTCGACCGGCACCGGTCCCTTGTCGACGCCGGCCAACGTTACCTTGACCGTCGTCAACGGCCCGCGAACCGCTTCGCGGGGACTTGCTAGCTTACCACCGAGTCCGTCTTGAACCATTGTATGTACTCCATATCGAATTCGCCCGCGGGTAGAATCGGGATGATGTTGTGTTTGAAGCAGATTCCGTCCTCGCGCAGATCCGAGTTGACCTTGGACAGAACGTGCACGACGAACTCGTAAACCAGCGACTCGTAATCCGTGCCTTCGAGTAATAAAAACACTTGATAGTCGCCGGAGAGCAGGTGCCCTGCCGTCACCAGGGTAAACTTGGGCTTCCGGTTCCGGGCTTCCTGTTCGTCGAAATATTCCTTGAGACGCGCAACCAGCCGCGGTGTGTACCGGACCTCGCTGTAGCGCCCGGGATACATTTCCAGAAGCACCAGGGCCTTCGACGCCGGTTGCAGCTCGAATTTCAACCGCCCGCCCTCGAGACGGATCTTTGCCCTGTCGGGCACCTTCCGCGCTTCGTGCGCGGCCTTCAGGTATCTTCTCAGCGTTTCGGCGACACGCGAGAGATTGCGGCTCAGG
>CBDVDJ010000661.1:0-2135 GCA_965372695.1 uncultured bacterium | reverse complement strand
ATCGTCGGAGACACAGCACGCCTCCTCGAGGCGCTTCGCCACGGCGAGGTCGAACTGGCCAGCACGGTGCTTCCGGTCGACTCGGGTGACTTCGACATCCTTCCGATATATCGCGACGAGATGGTCCTCGTCGTCCACCCAAAGCACGTGCTCGCGCGGAGAAAGCGTGTTACACTGCAAGACGTTGTAGAGGCGGGGCTGATCGCCTATCCGCCGGGTTCCGTGACCCGGGGCCTGATAGACCGCGTGTTTGTCGAGCATGAAGTCGAACTCGAAGCCACCATGGAGATCGCCAGCCCCGAGGCCATCAAGCGGCTGACCCAGGCGGGGCTTGGCGCCAGCGTGCTGCCGCGAGCCGTCGTCGCCCCCGAACTCGGCCGCGGCGCCCTCGAGGTCGTCCGGGTCCGATCGGCCCGATTTGAGCGGACCATCGGAATGGTGCTCAGAAGCGAGGAATCTCTTTCCCCGCCGGCGCGCGTCTTCCTCGATATGGTAAAATCCCGTTTTCCCGCCGTCCTCGTCCCCTGAAACCAGGAGAGCAGATGTCGAACTTCGAAAATGAACTGCGGGTCGCGCAGGAAGCGGCGCGGGAGGCCGGCGACATCATCAAGGGATCGTACGCCCGGCTCAGCGATGCCGACGTGGGTGAGAAGGCGGTGAACGACATGGTCACCGTCGTCGATATCGCGGCGCAGGAGTCGGTGGTGGCGCGGATTCGCTCGGCGTTTCCGGATGACTTCATCGTGGCCGAAGAGGAACTCGCGCCCGAAGTCAACGAGGGCCGCGACCCCGGGAGCGCGCGCAGGTGGTTCATCGACCCGCTCGACGGGACCACCAACTACATTCACGCCTATCCGATGTTCGCCTGCAGTATCGCCCTCGAAGTCGAAGGGCGCCTCTCGGTCGGGATCACCTACAACCCGCTGCTCGACGAGATGTTCACGGCGGCGACGGGAACCGGCGCCTTTCTCAACGGGCAACCGATCCAGGTCAGCAGTGTGAGCGAGAGGAACCGCACGTTGTTCGGCACCGGGTTTCCTTTCAAGGCCCGGCGCTACCTCGACCTGTACCTGGAATCGTTCAAATATTTTTTCAACAACTCGCGTGGAGTGAGGCGGGCGGGGTCGGCCACTCTCGACTTTGCCCACGTGGCGGCGGGCAGACTGGACGCGTTCTGGGAAATGACGCTGTCGCCGTGGGACATGGCCGCCGGGGTCGTACTGATCGAGGAAGCGGGAGGGCGGGTCACCGATTTCTTCGGCGGCAGCCGCTACCTGGAAGACGGGCACATCGTCGCCGGAAACGGCCGTTTTCACGACTGGATGATCGAAGAGCTGGGAAACATCTTTTCCCCGGACACGGACTACAATCTCCGCGACTGAGAGAGGCGATTTGTCTGGCGGACGTGGGTGTAACCATTCAAATTAGAGGAACAATCGAAGCAAGTTAGACGTACAAAAGTTTGTCATACCAGAGAGCAGGCGGCCACACGACGGGCCGCCGCCGGTCGATTGGCAACGTAACCCCCATAATAAAGGTAACAGGAGAAATGACAAGACGTTACACGCCTTACCCCGCGGCGCTTGCCACGAGCGCCGGCCGGCCGGGTGTTTTTCTGGCAAAATCAGCAATTCACGGCCTGTTTCTGCTGACGGCGGCGGTCGTGCTGGCGCTGACCGGGTGTGGCGGCGGAGACGGCGACCAGGCGGGGCACGCCGGAGCGAGCGGTCAACACGGCCCCGGAGCACGGGGGCAACGTCCGCAACAGCCGCCGGTTCCGGTGGCGGTAAAAGCCGCTCACACCGGTGATATATCGAGCTTCTACACGGCGACGGCGACGCTGGCGGCGGAGAAGGAAGCGCAGGTTCTCGCCCGGGTTTCCGGCGTGGTCGAAGCGCTCCGTTGCGAAGAAGGCGACCGTGTCTCGACGGGCCAGGTGCTGCTCACGATCGACAACGACGAGTACCGCTACCGGCTGGCACAGGCCGAGGCCAACACCGCCGACATCCAGTCTCGATTCGACCGGCTCGAGGAGATGCAGAAGCAGGACCTTGTTTCCGCCGAGGAATACGAGACCGTCAAAAACAACTTCAAGTCGGCCCAGGCCGAAGAAGGGCTCGCCCGCCTGACACTCT
>CBDVDJ010000660.1:0-2136 GCA_965372695.1 uncultured bacterium | reverse complement strand
CCGTATCATCATCGACCCCGGGATCGGGTTCGGAAAACGCTTCGCCGACAACCTCGAACTGTTAAATCGTATTGACTCGCTCGGCGCGTTGGGTTATCCCGTCCTTATAGGGGCGTCGCGCAAACGGTTCCTCGGCGAGCTGCTCGACGCGCCGGCCGGCGACCGGCTTGCGGGAAGCCTCGCGGTGGCGGCACACTGCTACCGGGGCGGCACGGACATCGTCCGCGTTCACGACGTCGCCGCGACAGCCGGAATGTTCAGGGTACTCGACGCACTCGATCACCCCGGAGACTACAAAGCCACATGGTAGATATGGACACATTCTCCACCGAACTGGTCATCGATGTCATCGACATCCTGATCGTGTCGTATCTTCTCTACCGGCTCCTGTCGTTGATGCGCGGCACGCGAGCCGTGCACATGTTCTTCGGTCTCATCCTCCTCTTCATACTTTCCGTCATCGCCAGCTGGGTGAACATGATCGCGCTCAACTGGATTATCTCCAGCCTGCGCACCGTGTGGGTCATCGCCTTCGTGATCATCTTTCAACCGGAACTGCGGCGGGCGCTCGCGCAGATGGGGCAGAACCGCTTCCTCAGCCGGTTTGTGAGCATGTCGCAGAGCAAGGGCGTGGTGCCCGAGATCATCAAGTCGGTGAGCAGCATGTCGGAGAAAAAAATCGGGGCGCTGATCGTCCTGGAAAAAGACATGGGGCTCAAGAACTACGTGGAAACGGGAACCAAGATCGACGCCAAGGTAACCGCCGAGCTCATCGGCACCATCTTCACCCCGCCCAGCCCGCTCCACGACGGCGCCGTGATCATCCAGAACGACCGTGCCGTCGCCGCCGGTTGCATCCTCCCGCTCACCCAGGATCCCCGCGTCACGTCGGCGCTGGGCACGCGGCACCGCGCCGCCCTGGGGCTGTCAGAGGAAACCGACGCGATCGTGGTGGTGGTATCGGAAGAAACGGGGACGATCGCCTACGCGGAGGGCGGCAAACTCCACCGCAAGATCGACCTCAATACACTTCGCGGGGACCTGCTCAAGAGTTTCGGGATGGTCGCCGAGGAAAAGACTCCCGCAACGGCCACCACCTGATCCATCACCGCGCCAGCCGCACCCGGCACTCTATTCGGGAAGCAGACGGACGAGAACGGCGTTCTCCTTCTGGAATACCCCTGCCGCGGCATCGACGATGTCGCGCTTGCCGACCTTCCGCACCCGCCCGGGGGCACGGTCGACCTCTTCCCAGCCGAAGCCGAGCGCCTCGTAGGTGCCGTACGCGATGGCCTGGGAGAAATTGCGCTGCAGTTGCATGATCTGCGATCCCGCCAGCCACTCCTTCGAGCGCTCCAGTTCCTCGTCTGATACCTCTTCGGTGGCCACCTTGTCGAACTCGTGGAGGATGACACGGAACGCCTCCTCGACGCCCTCAACTCCCGGGTTGGCGTAGCCGAAAAAGATCGACCGTTCGCGAAGCGCCGACAACGCCGACCCGGTCATGTAGCCCAGCGAGCGCTTGTCGCGCAACTCGACGAACAGCCTGCCACCGAGGCCGGTGAGCACGCCGTTGAGAACCTCGAGCGCGATCGACTCGTCCGTCATCATCGGGGGCGCCGTATAGCCGACCAGCGTGACGGCCTGTTTGAGATCCTTGCGGGTGAGCGTGTGGTCGCCGGGAGAGACCGGCCGTTCGGGCGCGGACATCCCCGGCGCCGGCGATTCCCGCCGCGGCAGGTCGCCGAACAGTTCTTCGGCGATTTCCCGGGCGCGGCCGGCGTCGATGTCGCCGACAAACGTCACGACGAGATTTTGCGGCGCGAGCACCTGGTCGAACCACTTCCGGCAGTCGGCGTCGGTGAGACGGGCGACCTCTTCAGGGGCGCCGGCAAAGGGGTGGGAGTAAGGGTGATCGCCGAACGTATCGGCGTACAGCCGGTCGATGGCCAGCTGAACGGGGTTATCGCGTCGCTTGGAGATCTCCTCGAGCAGTTTCGTCCGCTCCTGCTCGACGCGCTGTTTCTGGAAAGAAGGCGCCCGGACGACTTCCCGGTACACGGGCAGCACTTCGTCGAGAAACTCGGACAACACGTTGACGTAGATCCCGCTGGTGTCGAAGTTGGCGTAGCTTTC
>CBDVDJ010000659.1:0-2137 GCA_965372695.1 uncultured bacterium | reverse complement strand
GTCACAAAACAAGATACGTAATAAATGGACTTGATCACCGTCGGCATTACGTGCTTCGAGGCACAGGACACCATCGAACGGGCCATCCGGTCGGCTCTCGATCAGTCGTGGGTTCCGTTCGAGATCGTCGTCGTCGACGACTGTTCGGGCGACGATTCCTGGCGAATTCTGGAGCGGCTGGCCGCCGCGGGCGGACGGATCCGGATCGTGCGACACCCGGAGAACCGCGGCGTCGCCGCCGCCCGCAACACGCTCCTCGAACACGCGAACGGCGAGTTCGTGGCGTTCTTCGACGACGACGACGTGAGCCACTCCGAGAGGCTCGAAGCACAGTGGCGGCGCATCGTCGAATACGAACAGGCCGCCGGGACCGACGTGGTTGTTTGCCACAGCGCCACCGAGCAGGTTTTCCTCGACGGCACCCGGCGATACTCGCCAACACTCGGAATGGACGCCACCCCGGCGCCGGCGGGCGAGGCTGTGGCCAGGCTGATCCTTACGGGAGAACCCGCCGCCGGAGACACGGGCGCCTGCCCGACGAGCGCGCAGATGGCGCGCCGCCGTGTCTATGAATCGATGAACGGATTCGACGAAAACTTCCGCCGGCAGGAGGATACCGACCTCAACCTCCGCCTGGCGGTTTCGGGTGCCCACTTCGCGGGGCTTTCGCGGCCGCTCGTTGCGCAGACGATCACACCCACCACCGACAAGACCGCTGTGGAGGAACACCGGGCCGCGCTGCAGTTGATCGAAAAGCACCGCGCGCTTCTGGAACAATGGGGCTGGTACGAATTCAGCCTCCGCTGGACCGACATGAAATATGCCGTGCTCGAGCGCGGGTCGTTCGCCGGATTACCCCATCTGGTGCGGCTGCTCTTCACGGCGCCGGTCAAGCTGGTCAGGAAAGTGGCCTGGTCGGCGCCCAACCGGGAGAATTACAGGAGATTTCGTCATCCTCATGAGTAGCGCCCCGGAAACTCCGTTGATCACGGCGGGGATCACCTGCTTCAACGCCGAAGACACGGTCGAGCGGGCGGTCAGGAGCGCGCTCGCGCAGGACTGGCCCGCACTAGAGATCATCGTGGTCGACGACTGTTCCACCGACCCGTCGGCGGCGATCGTCGAGCGAATCGCCGAAAGCGAGGAACGCGTGCGCCTCGTCCGGCACAGCGAGAACCTGGGACCGGGCGGCGCCCGCCAGACCTTGCTCGAGAACGCCCGCGGCGAGTACCTCGCGTTTTTCGACGACGACGACGTCAGCAAACCGGACCGGCTGACGGTCCAGTACCGGCGGCTCGTCGAGGCGGCCGCGGAATCCGGCGAGGGGCCGGCCGCGTGCTACGCGTCGGGGGTGCGGATCTACGAAAACGGTTATCGCATGAAAATCGACGCGATCGGGTCGAAACCGCGGATACCGACGGGTGAGGAAACAGCCAACCACCTGTTGTTCAACGGACGCGTCCGCGGCGTGTTCTACGGAGCGGGAACTCCGGCGTGCGCGCTGATGGCAAGCGTCGAGACGATGAAAGAAGTCGGCGGGTTCGATCCGGCCTTCCGGCGCGTCGAGGACGCCGACTTCGCGGTACGCCTCGGCTTGACGGGCGGCCGGTTCATCGGCTGTCCGGAGCGGCTCTACACCCAGTACGCCACCACGGCGCCGGACAAGAGCGCGGAAAAGAACTTCCGCGCGGAACTGCTGCTGCTGGAAAAGCACCGCGACCACCTCGAAAAAAAGCGGCGCTACGATTTTGCCCGCCGCTGGTTCACGATCCGCTACCATCACTTCAACGGCGACCACGGACGCGCGGCGGGCGAGGCGCTGCGATGCCTGCTCCGGCACCCCCTGCTGACGGCTCGACAGATGTTGACGACCGTTCCGGCCAGGGCGGCCCACGAGCGGCGGACAAGGGACGGGGCGGACCGGCCATGAGGATCATGTTCGTGTGCAGAATGTTCGACCGGGTGGCGGGCGGCGTGGAGCGCATGGCGACCAACATCATGAACGCCATGGCCGCGCGCGGTCACGAGGTGTCGCTGTTCACGTGGGACCTCGCCGGCGCCGAGCCGTTTTATCCCATGGATGATTCCATCACGTGGCACCGCCTCGACATGGGGCACGCCGGCAGAATCGCCGGCA
>CBDVDJ010000658.1:0-2144 GCA_965372695.1 uncultured bacterium | reverse complement strand
CGACGATACCGAACACGTGCAGCCTCGGAACCGCCGCCCCCCGCCTCCGCAGTTCCCCGGCGGCGTCGAGGTAGACGTCGAGCATATCCGGATAGAGTTCCCCGAAGTAGGCGATGTCACATTCGAGCAGCTCCCCGGCGTCGACCGGCGATGCCACCGGTTCGCCGTCATCGAACGCATTGGTCACCGCGGTCACGCGATCATCGTCGAGCCCGGGGAAGGCCCTCAGAAGTGCGTCCTGGTTTCCGGGCGTATTCGCGATCACGTGGTCACAGCGCCCGAGGACCCACCGTTCCAGCATCCGCTGGAACGACAGGTTCAATCGGCCTTTCGGCTGCCGCAGCGGCGCCGTCCACGGGTCGCGAAAATCGGCTACCCAGCGGAATCGCCGAAACACCCGGGCGAGGCGCACGCCGATCTGCGTAGAATGGGGCGGCGTCGAGCTGAGAACCACAGCGCCGGGATGAGAGGCGACGAAACGCGCCGTGCGGTACGCGACCACCGGAATCCATCCCACCTGCATGTCGGGGTAGCAGAGCGCCTTGTAAATCCACCGCAGCGGTGTTCTGGCGAGCCTGACGATCCGTGACCGCCACGACCGGGGCGACGATTGCTCTGCGCCGTTTCCACCCGCGCCCGCTTGTGCCGGGCGGCGCTTTCGCGAAAGCGCCTGGATTTGCCCGGCCGGTTCGGGGGACGGGGTCCGGATCACGGTTACGCCATCCGGTATCAATCCGAGCGTCGAATCATCCGTTCTCTCGTGAGAAGATCGATTGACCGTCAGCACCGTGACACTCCACCCGGAATCCTGCAGGTATTTTATGAGACCGACGATCCGGTACACGCCGGCGGTCGCGATCGGCGGAAAGTGGTAGGAGACGACAAGAAGGGTTTTACCAGACAAGGTTATCTTACTGTTTAGCAGTTGGTTACAAGATATACATCGTGTTGCACATCAGGCAGTGGGGCGTTCCGGTTTTCCGCTCTCTCCGCCTGAGACAGAGACCTCCAGCGGGATACGCTCTTCGGTGCGCGACGGCCACACACCCAGACGGGCGCCGGCCATGCAGAGGAGCTTGAACACCTGCCGTTTCTTGCGAGCCAGGGCGACACCGCGGTACTCGTCGAGAAACCACGCCAGATATCTTCCACCCGTGTGGATTCGAAAAGCGCTGTTCTCGATGAATGGTACACCCCGGCGGCTCACCTTCGCCGGATCCTCGCCGGGAATATTCTTCAGTCTCCAGCGGTCTTTCTTCGACCACGTCACCGACTTGTAGAGCCCCAGCGCCATTTCCAGAGCCTCGTCGCTATACCCGCCCCCCGGCCAGAACACGTGATCGACGGACACGCCGAGCCCTTCCTCGAGCACCCGTCTGGAGTCGACCAGTTCGTAGCTCAGCCGCGCGCTCCGCTCTTCCGGTGTCTCCAGGCGCCCAACACCCCCGCCGCTTCCCCTGATCGACGCCAGTTCGCCCTCGAGAGCGCCGCGCCAGGCCGGGTCACCAAAGAAGCCTTCGCCCCCCCGATCCGCCACGAAGGCGGCGAGGCGTTCGGCCTCCCCCGGTTCGGGAAAGTAGCGCGTGGCTTCGAGTGACTTGGCGTGCCGGTAGACGGGAGTGCCCCACGGCACGCGGCTCGTGAGCGGGGCGCGAAGGTAGAACGGCTTGGCGGACGGGTCTGCGTTCCAGTCGAGCCAGTAGTGGCCGTCGCCGGGGTGGTGAAAATCGACGACCTCCGGCCCCGTCGGGTACCACGTATGCGTCATCGCGTGCGATTGTATGGAGAGGACGCCCTCCTCCACCGCCCGGCGCATCTCGGGCCACGACATGAATCCGCGCACCTCCAGATCGCTTTCTTCGGCGCGTCCCGCCCGCACATCCCCGAGCGTCGGGCGAATGGTATCACCCGGATCAACGAACTCCGGGGAGACGCATACGACGCCGGTAAAACCGTACTGCTTGAGCAGCGGGTAAACGTACGTCCAGTTGTCCAGATAGCCGTCGTCGAATGTCAGCACCACGCTCATCGGGTCGAGCGGGCGGATCCCGGAGACATGGTCGTGGAGCTGGGTCAGGTCGGCGGAGCGATAGCCGCGGCGCTTGAGCCAGACGAGGTGGTCTTCGAACGTCGTCCAGGGGACG
>CBDVDJ010000657.1:0-2149 GCA_965372695.1 uncultured bacterium | reverse complement strand
TCGGTGATGAGCCACTTCGCGGCCGGGGAGCGGTACCTGAATCGTGTGTGGTCGTGTTCAGTGGATGGCTACATCGATGAGGCCCACAAGTATCTCGGCCGCGCGCGCGACCAGTTCGTCGAAGGCCGCGACCGTCTGCAGCAACTCTCCTGATCGTGCCCCGTCGTTAGTTCCAGTGGACGTAGTCCCGGACAAAGGCCTGGAAAGCGTCAAAGTTCCGTTCGAGCAGGTAGCACTGGAGTTCGAATTCGCTCCCCGTGACAACGACGTGGACCTCTTCGGCTTCTGACAGCCTCACCAGCACCTCGTCGTCGATGGAGTAGTAGAACGTCTCGGACCAGCTCTCGCTCATGGGGTCGGATTCTCTCTCTACTTCGCCACGTCCTTCGAGGGTGGCGGTGGATTGATCGTCGAAAATGAGTTTCAGGGACCGGCGGTCGGCGATTCTGAGTTCGCGCGGCCCCGTGTAGCTGAACCTGAGGTAGTAGTGCCGGGACCCGTCCATCTTCGTGCGCCGGACAGCGTCGAGGGCACAGTACTGTTCGACGCCGGTCAGATACATCGCCGTCCCCGAAATCGCGTAATCCGAATATTCGCGCTCGCCCTCGATGCCGATCTCGTTCTTGTCCATGATGACGGTTTCGGTGCCGAGGTCGTCGACGTGCCGTTCGACGTGGTAGCCGCCGGCGCACGCGAGCAGGCCCGCGGCGAGCACCGGCGCGAGCCGCCGTATCCGATGAATTCCGGGTTCAGGTACGTACATAGAGGGGATCTCCTCCGTGACGGCAGGGTGACGACATGATACAACACCCCGGATTGATAGTCTGTTATAATCGCCGCGGTCCCGTCCGGCCGCCCCCGCGACCTGGTGGCGCCCTACGGGCGGCCCGCAACACAATTCGAGCACACGATTGGAGACGATCGATATGAATTCCCGGTCTGATACGTCCAACCTGGCCGTTTTCTGCGATTTCGAAAACATCGCTATCGGGGCGCGCGAATCCAACTACGCGAACTTCGACATTACCAAGGTCATCGAACGCCTCCTGCTCAAGGGCAATATCGTCGTTAAAAAGGCGTATTGCGACTGGGGTTATTACAAGGAATACAAACCAGCCATGCACGAAGCTGCGTTCGAGTTGATCGAGATCCCGCACCGGCGCCAGACGGGGAAGAACTCGGCCGACATCCGCATGGTCGTCGACGCGCTCGACCTGTGCTACACCAAGCCGCACGTCGACACCTTTGTCGTCCTGTCGGGCGATTCGGATTTTTCACCACTGGTGAGCAAACTCCGCGAAAACAACAAGATGGTGATCGGCGTGGGGCTCAAGAATTCGACCTCCGACCTGCTCACGTCCAACTGCGACGAGTTCATCTACTACGACGACCTCGTACGCCGTCACGAGAAAAGCACGCGGGCGCGCAAGAAGAAACCCGCGCGGAAGAAGCCGGCCGCCCGGGGCGCCACCGCCAAAAAGGACGACGAGCGCCTCCAGGAGGCCCTCGACCTGATCGTCGAAACCTTCGACATGCTCGTCGACGAACGCGGCGACGAGGAAAACATCTGGGGGTCGATGGTCAAGCAGGCCATCAAGCGCCGCAAGCCCGGATTCGACGAATCCTACTCTGGGTTCCGCGCTTTCAGCCAGTTGTTGGAAGAAGCCCAGAAGCAGGGCCTCATCGAATTACAGGCGGACAAGCGTTCGGGAGGCTACATCGTCAAGGCGATCTACTTCGACGACTAGCGATCGGCCTGAACGGCGCATCGAACAACATATAATTGTCTATATAACAAGTGGTAAGCTGTAACACCTCAACCATAGTGCGAAGTGCCTGTCTGTGGATCCTCCTCGCACTTGTACTGTCGGCGCCGGCATTCCCCCGCGATACCGGCCCCCCCAACGTCGTCATCATTACACTCGACACCGTCAGGCGTGACCATATATACGTAGTCCAGCCCACCACCGGGCGCCAGCTCAACAAACGCGTCCTGGCCTGGCTCGCCGCCGGCCAGGTGATCGACCGCTAGCGTCAACTCGGAATCTACGACAACACGGTGATCGTGGTGTCGTCGGACCACGGAGAGTTCTTCGGTGAACACCACCTGGTGGAACACTCCAAGGATCTGTACGAGGAGGCCCTGGCG
>CBDVDJ010000656.1:0-2152 GCA_965372695.1 uncultured bacterium | reverse complement strand
CGTCGTTCAAGGATTTTACCCGCGTCGATGAGGAGGGATGGTTCCAGCACTACGTCCACCGCTGGCGCCTGGAAAAGAAAGATTCCAGCGCGGCGATGTCAGAGCCGGTCGAGCCGATCGTTTATTACATCGACCATACCGTGCCGGACAGGTACGTACCGTACCTGATCGCCGGTGTCGAGTGGTGGCAGAAGGCCTTCGAAGAGGCGGGGTACGAGAACGCGATCATCGGCAAGCGCGCCCCGACGGCCGAGGAAGACCCCGAATACGATGCCGAAGACGCGCGTTACAGCACGATCCGCTGGAACACGTCGGACCAGGCGAGATACCTCGCGATCGGGCCGTCGCAGGTCGACCCGCGCACGGGCGAGATCCTCAACGCGGACATCCTGTTCGAGCACAACATGGCCCACAGCTTCGGCAACGCCTACAAACGCTACGCCGGTCCTCGCGACGCTCTGATGTCGATCGATCCGGCGCTCAAGGAACTGTGGATGACCGACGAAGAGCGTGCCGAAGAAATCAACTGGGACGAACTTCCCATGCTCAGGCAGCACAACCGCCACAACTGCGATCTCCTCGATATGATGCAGCTCGACAGCAGTTTTCTGCGCATCGCGCTGCTCGGCCGTGAAATGCTCCCGGCGGGCAGCGAACTGGGCGACGACTATGTCGGCGCGGCGCTCGCCTGGGTGACGGCGCACGAAGTCGGCCATACGCTGGGGCTCCGCCATAACTTCCTCAGCTCGGCGACGGTTCCGTTCGACCAGCTGAACAACAAGGACCTCATCGAGGAAATCGGTATGACCGGTTCGGTGATGGACTACGCCGGCGCGAACATCGCGGCCAACGCCAGCGAGCAGGGATACTACTATGGCGTCGGCGTGGGTACAGTCGACAAGTGGGTCATCAAATGGGGTTACACCGACGTCGACGGCGATACGCCCGAGGAACAGGCCAGAAACCTCGAGCCGATCGCGGAAGAAGCATGGAAAACGGAACACCTCTACGGCACCGACGAAGACGCCTACCCGCTCCACGCGCTCGACCCGCGGATCAATATTTTTGACCTGAGCGACGACCCGATGGCGTGGGCCTCCGAGAGGATGACGATCTGCAACGATCTGCTCAAGAACGGCGATCTCACCGGCCGCGTCGTGTCCGACGGCGGGAACTACGTGCCGCTGCGCACGGCCGTGGTAACTCTCTACATGCAGAAGTACGTGGCGAGTAGATTGGCTGTCAAGTACATCGGCGGACAGTACACCGCCCGCCCGCACAAGGGCAGTGACAACGGCCAGACGCCGCTCACGCCGGTCGACCCCGCCCTGCAGAAGCAGGCGCTCGATTTCGTCGTGGCCAACGCGCTCAAGACGGATACGTGGGTGCTGGATCCGGAACTGCTCAACATGCTCCAGGACGACCGTCAGTGGAGCTGGGAGAACAACCCGTTCGCATTTGGCCGCCGTTACGACTTTCCGATGTCGCAGTGGATCTTCATGGTCCAGCGAGCCGTTCTTTCCAACCTGATGAACCCGGTGCTCCAGGCGCGTGTGATCGAGGTGCAGTACAAGGTCGACAAGCCGTTCAAGCTCTCACAGGTGTACAGCACGCTGACACGCGATATCTGGACGGACAATGCGGCTCCGCGCGGCAGGTACGCCGGTCTCGAGCGCAACCTGCAGCGCGTCTACCTGAACCGTCTGATCGTTCAGGTCGCGACGCCTCACCCGTTCCTGCCGCCGGAAGCGACCGATCTGTCGCGCCTCAACCTGCGGCGGATCCGCAACAGCGCCAGCACGGCACTGCAGCGGCAGGGGCTCGACGACGAGACCAACGCGCACCTGATGGAAACCATCGCGCGCATCGACCGCGCGCTCGACGCCCGGAGGGTCATCGGCTACTAGTCGAGACAACCGACGAGTAACAAGAAACTCCCCCGGTCGCGCGAGCAGCCGGGGGAGTTTTTTTTATGGGTCAATGGGTGTCGAGGTTGTCGAAGAGGATGACGCCCCCGCCGCCGGCGGCGAACAATCCGGGCGGGGAGGTCAGGTGGACGCCGTGCAGGTTCTCGTCCCGGGCGCAGTCGATCGTCGTCCACTCCAGGCCGTCGAACCACAACAGCACCCCGTCGTCTGCCGCCGCGGCGATT
>CBDVDJ010000655.1:0-2157 GCA_965372695.1 uncultured bacterium | reverse complement strand
CAGATTTCCGGCGCAGTCCAGCAGGATTGCCCCGGCGCCCGGATTACGCGACTTGGCCTCCAGATCGCCGAGGATGAGATTGATATAGTTGCACATCTTGGCCCGCGGGCTCATGGCTTCCGGCGGCGTCCTGCGCACCGAAGGCACGATGACTTCGATGCCGTCGCGGAAGTCCGAAGCGCGGGACGAAAGCGGCAGCGGTGTGCAGTCGACGACGATGGTCGGCCCCGTAGTCTCCACCGCTTCACCATCCAGGGGCATCAGCCCCCGGGAAATGCGTTGCCCGACCCAATAGTCCCTGTCGGGCGCGAGTAACGGCACGTTTGCTTCGACGACGCTCTCGCTGATGCGGCACATTTCATCCGACGTCATGCCCGGATCGATTTGCAGATATGCCAGGGTGCGGTAAAGGCGCTCCACATGCTCGCGCAACTTGAAAGGTTTGCCGCCGAAGGTTCGCGCGACATCGAAAGCCGTATCGCCGAACAACCAACCGCGATCGCGGAACGAAATTCGTACCTGACTCTCCGGTATCAACTCACCGTTGAACCACGCCAGTCGCTCGCTCGTGTTCCGTGACATCTCGTCCACCTATCTGGGGATTTCCCCCAGTATCGTACAGCGTCGCATCACGCGGCGCTCGCGCGCGCTGTCGTAGGACGTCGCGCGGTGCAACAGGCAACGATTATCCCAGATAACGAGGTCTCGCGGGCGCCATCGATGGCGGTAGGTGATTTCTGGACGCACGGCCAGGGCGTTGACTTCCTCCACCAACGCGCGCCCCTGGGCGTAGTCCAGGCCGGCGATGGTTTCGGCGTGATCGCCGAGAAAAATGCATTTGCGGCGGGTCTCGGGGTGGGTTCGAATAACAGGGTGATCCACCGGTGGAGCCTCGCGTTTCTGGGCCTCGGTCATGGGGTTTTCGCCGTGCCGCCGGCTGCGTGAAAAGTCCAGGTTGTGGACCGCGCGTTGCCCTTCGAGTCGTTGCTTCATATGCTCGCTGAGGCTCTCGTAGGCGCCATACATGTCGCAGAAATGGGTCTCCCCGCCTTCCCCGGGCACCTCGATAGCGTATAAGCAGGTGGCGTGCCCGGTAACCCTCTGCCAGGAGCCGTCCGTATGCCAGGCCAGCGTGCCTTTGTCCGGGTGCTTTCCGCTGGGCTCGCCGCTCTCGTCGAGATTGGATAGAAAATAGAGTTCCGGAAACCCGTCGGCGTGGTACTGACTCATGACGTGTACCTGCACCTCGCCGAAGCGCTGTCCGAGGGCAACGTGGTTCGCCGCAGGCAAATCCTGATCTCTGAACAATAAGAGTTGGTAGCGCAGAAAGGCCGCGTGAATCCGCGAATACAACTTGTCGTCGACGGGCTGCCCGAGGTCTACACCGGTGAGCTCGGCGCCGAAGGCCGGGCAGAGGGGACGAACTTCGAGTTTGTCGTCGTGCACCTTGGTTCGCTCCGTTTTACTGGAACGCACGATCCAACGGGCTATTCTTCCAATAGGATATCCGTGGGGGATCCGCGCCGCGAACCGCGATTATAGAAGCCGGAGCGGTAGTCTGTCTCTAGATAAACGTCGAGTTCATACTCGCCTGGAGGAAGATATCGGAAGGCCTCTACATCATCGGCGTCGTTGGCGCCGAATTCAGCGTCGAAGCTGGCCGTATATTTCTTAGCGCTCTCTTTGTTGATGATGTCGATGACGACCTTTCGACTTCGGATAGAGTCACCTTTTTTCTTGCGTTTTTTCCCCACATGAGCGCGGTAGCTGATGAACAAACGATTATCGTAGTATCGCGTCAACATGCGTAGCACGACGGCCTCTGTGTCCCTTATATACCTGTCACTGTAAAATTCGAAGCCCAATACTCCCGGCGCCAGTTCGTTCATCCGTGCGAGCCAATGATTGGCAACACCAAAACCTCGATGATCGATATTCACAGCCTGATCTTTCAAGATGGGCAGCGCGAGATTCTCGAGCCGAAGCGTTCGGAACTGCCTCATGATGGCGTCGGTTTTCTTGTGATCTCCCTCTTTGAGCATATCCACGAAGTAAACAGTGGGATGTTCGCCCAGCTTCCACACGTTGATCTCCCGTTCCAGAGTCGTAGGTGCGGAAATCAGACGCAGGTAATCCGGCGCCGAATCGATGCGTGAC
>CBDVDJ010000654.1:0-2158 GCA_965372695.1 uncultured bacterium | reverse complement strand
GCCAGCAGGTTGAGCAGGGTCGACTTGCCCGAGCCGGATGCCCCCACAACGGCGGCAAACTCGCCCCTGTCGATCGCGAGGTCCACGCCGTCGACGGCGCGTACTTCGTTGCGGCCGCGCTGATAGTACCGGCACAAGCCGGAGGTGTTGATCCAGGGATTATCCATGATTGGCGATCATGTTATCATAAATCCCGGGCGATATTTAATGATTACCGGATGCTGAAAATTTGCACTCCGATGCAACATCCGTTATGTTAATCGAGTAGTATACTCATACGAGCGTATGGATAATAACATGTCCCGGGGGGAAGTATATGATCGGCGCACAGCTGGCGCATTACAAGATTACCGGGGAACTGGGCGGAGGCGGTATGGGCGTCGTCTACAAGGCCGAGGACACAAAACTCGGCCGTCCGGTGGCGCTGAAGGTCATATCGCCGGGAAAGACCGTTTCCGACAAAGACAAAGCCCGTCTGTTGAGAGAAGCGCAATCGGCGGCCGCCCTCCGCCACCCCAATATCTGCACGGTGTTCGAGATCGGCGAACAAGACGATGTCGCGTACATCGCGATGGATTTCATTCCCGGCCGGTCGCTCGACCAGATTGTCGACGGCGAGCCGATGGAAATCGGGCGGGCGCTGGGCATCGCCCATCAGGTGGCCCAGGGTCTGCAGGCGGCGCACGACAAGAACATCGTTCACCGGGACATCAAGTGCGCCAATATCATGGTCGACGATGACGGCCGGGTGACGATACTCGACTTCGGGATCGCAAAACTCCCGGGCAAGCCGCAAACCGGAGAGGGCAAGACGTTCGGCACCATCGCTTACATGTCACCGGAACAGTCCCGCGGCGACGGGGTGGATCACCGGAGCGACATCTGGTCCCTCGGCGTCTGTCTCTACGAGATGATGGCGGGCCGGCTCCCGTTCGAAGGACCGCACGACTCGGCTGTCGTCTACCAGATCGTCAACCAGAACGCCCCTTCGTTGACGTCTCTCGGTTTCAACATTCCCAAATCGGTGATCAGGATACTCGACAAGGCGCTGCAGAAAGACCCCGGCGACCGCTATCAGCTGGTCGACCAGATGCTGGCCGACCTCAAATTCGCGACCAAGGAGCTCAAGTCCGGTGCCGCCGCTGCCGCGGGTGGTCAGCCTTCCATCGCCGTGCTGCCCTTTACGAACATGAGCGCCGACAAAGAGCAGGAGTATTTCTGCGACGGGATCGCCGAGGACATCATCACGAGCCTCTCGCAGATCGAGGGTCTCCGCGTGGCGGCGCGCACTTCTTCCTTCGCGCTGCGGGATACCCGGCTCGATGTCCGCGAAATCGGCCAGAAGCTGGGCGTAGAGACGATACTCGAGGGCAGCGTGCGCAAATCGGGGGACCAGCTGCGGATCACCGCCCAGTTGGTGAGCGTCGGCGACGGTTATCATCTGTGGTCCGAGCGCTACGACCGAAACCTGGAAGACGTCTTTGCGATCCAGGACGAGATCGGGCACAACATTGTCCAGGCGCTCAAGGTCCAGCTCACCGACCGGGAAAAGCGTGTCCTGGAGAAGGTCCCGACTACGGACATGGAAGCTTACGAGTTTTATTTGCGCGGCCGGCAGTACTTCTACAGCATGGGTGTGAAAGGATTCGAATACGCTCGCAACATGTTCACCAGCGCGATTATCCGGGATCCGCATTACGCCCTCGCGTACTGCGGGCTCGCCGATTGCTACTCGCTGATTTACCAGTATTACGACGGCGATCGGTCCAATGTCGAGAACGCGCTCACGGCGAGCAGGAAGGCGCTCGATCTCGACGGGGAGCTCGCCGAAGCGCACGCGTCCTATGGACTCGCCGTGTCACTGGACGAACGGTTCGACGAAGCGGAAAAAGAATTCGAACTGGCGATCGCCCTCTCTCCGAAGCTCTTCGAGGCCTACTACTTCTACGCCCGTACCACCCGGTCGCAGGGCAAAATGGAAAAAGCGGCGGAGTTGTTCAGCATGGCCAGCGCGGTCAGGCCCGAGGATTTCCAGGCCCCGATTCTCGCCGGGGACACTTTCCGTGGCCTCAAGATGACCGATCGCATGATGCAGTCGTTCCGTCGCGGCCTCGCGGTTGCGACGAATCACCTCGAATTTCATCCGGAGGACGCCCGG
>CBDVDJ010000653.1:0-2163 GCA_965372695.1 uncultured bacterium | reverse complement strand
AAGGTAATATTCGAGATCAAGGAATAACGTGTTGGTTGCGTCCAGAGATACGACTATCTACCTCGGACGCTTTGTGAAGGCGTTCGGCATCAAGGGCGAATTGAAGTTTGTCGGGTCCGACAATTTCTGGCCCGAAGCGCTGGGTTCGGCCCGCCTCGAAATGCGGCGTCTCATCGACGGCGACGTGGAGAACCGCGAGATCAATATCGAGAGTTTCCGCCCGCACGGAACCAACTTTGTCGTCAAGTTCGAGGGCGTAGAAACCCGGAGCGATGCCGAAGCCGAGATTGGCATAGAGGTGTTTATTGATACGGCCGATCTCGACGTTGATCTGCCCGATCGCGAGTTGCCTTTTCAGGTCGTCGGCTTCACCGTCAAGACCGAGGACGGCCGGGTCGTCGGCCGGATCCGGTCGGTAATATTCTCGGCGGCGCATCCGGTTTACGACATCGAAAGCGATACGGGCGACTCGATGGTGCCGGCGGTGCCCGAATTTGTGGTCGGCCGCGATGACGAAACGGGTGTGGTGACGATAAGGCCGATTCCCGGTCTGCTGGACGACTGAGCGGTCACCGTAATGAAAATAAACGTCGTTACGATATTTCCCGACGTCATGGAGTCAATTCTTTCGATGGGGATGCTCGCGATCGCGGAGAAGAAGGGTGTGGTGTCCTATCGCTGCGTGAGCCCCAGGGAATTCACGGTTGATCTGCACCGCACGGTAGACGACGAACCATACGGCGGCGGCGCCGGGATGGTGATGATGGCCCCGCCGCTGGTGGAGGCGATCGAGAGCCTCGACAGACTGCCGGGCAGCCCGGTGATTCTGATGAGCCCGGACGGTGAGCCTCTCAAGCACAAAATGGCCGAGCGCTTCGCGGCGGAGAAGGAACTGACGTTCCTCTGTGGCCGGTACAAGGGCGTGGACGAGCGCGTTCGGGAGCTGGTGGTCACCGACACCGTATCGGTGGGTGACTTTGTTCTCAGCGGCGGCGAACTGGCCGCGGCGGTTTGTATAGAAGCCTCGGTTCGGCTGCTCGACGACGTGCTGGGAAACAGGGAGTCGGCGGACACCGATTCATTTGCCGCGGGGCGGGACGGCCTTCTTGACTGCGAATGGTACACCCGTCCGGTGGAATTCAGGGGACTCGAAGTCCCCGCTGTGTTGCTCTCAGGGCACCACAAGGAAATCGACGACTGGCGCCATCGGTCGTCCCTGGAACGAACAAGAAAATACAGACCCGACTTATTGAAAGACAAATCGAAGAAAGGCAAATAGGGAGGACAAGAAGTGAACATCATCGATCGCATCCAACAAAAAAACCTGGAGGACCGGAATTTCGACTTCAATGTCGGCGATACGGTTCGTATCATGGTCCGGGTGGTCGAAGGTACTAAAGAGAGAGAGCAGGCGTTCCAGGGCGTGGTCATCAAGACCCGTGGCGGAGGCGCCGGCGAGTCGTTTACGGTACGCAAGATCAGCTCGGGCATCGGCGTCGAGCGGGTCTTCCCGTTGCATTCGCCCAACATCAAGTCGGTCAAGGTTGTTCGTCGGGGAAGCGTCCGGCGGGCCAAACTCTATTATCTGAGAGACCGCGTTGGCAAAGCAGCCCGGATCAAGGAAAAGAAGCGAACGAGCTGATACGCGCCGGCGCGCCGAAGAGAGGTATCGGCGCTTATCCGCTTTTGACGCCGAGGCGGCCACCGCGGATGGAGGCGCCCGCCTGATAGCGGGTGTCGACGAAGCGGGGCGCGGGGCGCTGGCGGGCCCGGTTGTGGCGGCGGCCGTGATCTTGCCGCCCGACTCCCTCCTGGTGGGGGTCGACGACTCCAAGCGTCTCTCCGAGCGAGTTCGGGAGGAGAGATTCGCAGACATCGTCATGGCGGCCACCGCCGTGGCGATCGCTTTTGGACCCCCGTCGTTGATCGACGAACGGAACATTCTCCAGGCCACGCTGATGATGATGCACCGGGCGGTCTCCCGGCTGCACACCCGGCCCGACCTGGTGCTCGTAGACGGCCGTGACACCATACAGTGGGGCGGACCCGTGGCGGCGCTGACGCGGGGGGACTCCCGGAGCCTGGCCATCGCGGCTGCGTCGGTCGTCGCCAAGGTGGCCCGGGACCGGATGATGAGAAAGCTCCACAAGCTCTTTCCCCACT
>CBDVDJ010000652.1:0-2167 GCA_965372695.1 uncultured bacterium | reverse complement strand
TCGGTTCGCTGCTCCCCGGGTGACCGATGGGTGACCCGGGGAGCCTCCTGATAGCACTTCTGGAATTCCGGATTTATTGATATAGTTACGCTTTCGTATCTCGGGCTGTCACGTTCCGATCTCCACGACGGTAACAGACTCACAAATCGAAGGGCTTCCCGATATGGCCGATAACAACCTCTCCGGATTCAAGCCGTACGTCCCCGCCAACGTCCAGATGAGGGACTTCAACGTCAAAACGGTCGTCCTCGGCGTCATTCTCGGCGGCGTGTTCGGCGCCGCCAATGCCTACCTGGGGCTGCGGGTGGGGTTGACGATCAGTACGGCGATTCCTCTGGCCGTGGTATCGGTGGCGATTCTCCGTATACTCTCACCGATCTTCGGGAAATCGACAATTCTCGAGTGCAATATTTCGCAGACGGGCGGATCGGCCAGCTCGTCGCTCGCGTCGGGGACGATCTTCACCATCCCCGCCCTCTTTATATGGGGATACGAACCCGGCCTCCTCCAGGTCACCCTCCTCGCCCTCTGCGGCGGTATCATGGGCATCCTCTTCATGATTCCCCTGCGCCAGTACCTCATTGTGAAAGAACACGGCGTTCTCCCCTACCCCGAAGGAACGGCGGCGGCCGAGGTGCTCATCGCCGCCTCCGAGGTGGGCGCGGGCGCAAAGAACGTCTTTGTCGGTATGGGGGTGGGAGCTGTTTACAAGGCGTTCCTGTCGTTGTTCTACCTGTGGCCGGACGTGGTCAAGCTCAAGCTGCCGGTGCTCCCCAAAGCGATAGTAGGGGTTTCGACGACACCGGCGCTGCTCGGGGTCGGCTACATCCTCGGCCGCCGGATCGGCGCGATCATGGTGGGTGGCGGGCTGCTTTCGTGGGTCGTGCTGATTCCATTCATCGCCTGGCGGTACGGCGATACCGGCATCGGTGACACAGCGCTGGAATACCTGCGCTCGAAGGGCCTCGACCAGTCGATCGTCACCATCGGCCAGCTCTCGGCGCAGCAGATCTGGGACAGTTACATACGGATCATCGGCGCCGGCGCGGTGGCGGCGGCGGGCATCATCACGGTGATCAAGTCGATACCGATGATGGCCGCGTCGCTCAAGGTGGGGGTCAAGGAGCTGAAAAAGAGCGCGGCGGCGCTTTCGGGCGCCACGGAGCGGACACAGCAGGACCTTTCGCTCAAGTGGGTCATCGGCGGCGTCACGTTGATCATCGCGGCGGTGACGTTTGTGCCGGGCATTCTGGGGCCCTCGGGTGGTGAGGGGACCTTCCTGCTGATGCGCTTTCTCAGCGCCCTGGCCATCACGCTGTTCTCGTTCTGTTTTGTCACGGTTTCGTCGCGTATCGTGGGGATGATCGGCGTGTCGTCCAACCCGACGTCGGGGATGGCCATCGTCACTCTGCTCGGCGTCGGTCTCGTATTCAAGCTCCTGGGCTGGACGGACATGACGGGCAAGATCACGGCGCTGACGATCGGAACGATCGTGTGCGTGTCGGCATCGATTGCGGGCGACATCTCGCAGGATCTCAAGAGCGGGTTTCTCATCGGGGCCACGCCGAAGAAACAACAGTTGGTCGAACTGATCGGCGCCGTCGGCGCCGCCACGTTCGTCTGCCTGGCGGTGATTTTTCTGGGGAAAGCGTACGGGTTCGGATCCGAGGAACTCCCCGCTCCGCAGGCGACTCTAATGAAGACGGTGCTCGACGGGGTATTGGGGGGCAATCTGCGCTGGGACCTCGTCGGCGTCGGAGCGATATTCGCCATCATCGTCATGGCGTTCCGGATCCCGCCGCTGGCTTTCGCCGTCGGCGTCTACCTCCCTCTCTATTCGATGACCCCGCTGTTCATCGGCGGTCTGCTGCGCCACTACGTCGACAACAAGTACAAGTCGAAGAGCGACGAGCACAAGGGCAAGGACCAGGGCGTCCTGCTCGGTTCGGGCTTCATCGCGGGCGAGGGGTTGATGGGAGTGGTAATAGCGGTGATTGCAGTCATCACGTCGCAGCGGCCCAAATTCTTCGCGATCGATTATCCATCGGCATGGATGGGAGAGACCGTATCGACGATCATGTTCGCGGGGCTGTGCTACTTCATCTACTACGTCGCCACCAAACCGCGCCGCACGACATAAGTCGACTGAGAACTTGTAATCTGCGAC
>CBDVDJ010000651.1:0-2167 GCA_965372695.1 uncultured bacterium | reverse complement strand
AGTCACGGTTCATTACCAACAGTTACAGCAACGACCACCGGGATTTTCTGATCAACCCGCGGACCGGTGTTTTTCGTTTTCTCCGTCTCAAATTCGCCGGTGGTCTCCTGGGAGGAGACAATGATTTTTACACGGCCAGCGTGTTCTGGCAGCGGTATTTTCCCGTCGCGGTGAGGGATGTGCTGGCGGTGCGGTTGAGGGTCGGATACGGCGACTACTTCGGCAATTCGACGGAGGTCCCGATCGAGGACCGGTATTTTGCCGGTGGCAGCAACTCGGTGCGGGGATATCCCAACAACAGTCTCGGACCGAAGATCGTCAACCCCGAAACAGGGGCCATGCAACCGGTTGGCGGTAACGGCCTGTTGCTGACAAACCTGGAGCTGCGATTCAGCATCCCGGTTCTCTCGCGGATCAACATATCGGGCGCCGCGTTCCTCGACGGAGGCAATGTCTGGGAGAACTTCGACGATGTCAAATTGAGCGATTTCAAGCCGTTCAAGAGCAGCAGCGAAGTCACGATCGACGATTACTTCTACGGTGTTGGTTTCGGAATCCGTTATAATACACCCATCGGGCCGATCCGGCTCGACTACGGCGTCCCGTTGAAGACGCTGGAGGGCGAATCGAACGAGGGCATTTTCTATCTCGCCCTGGGGCAGACTTTCTGATGACGAACGAAGAACAGAAGAAGCAACCCCGGCGGACCCGTCTCAAGCGGCGCTTCACGCTGGTTCTGGCGCTCCTGCTCGCGCTCACCGTGTCGTTTGTCGTGCTGACGAAGACCCGGCTGGTGCCGTACCAGGTGTCAAAGTACCTCAACGAGCACCTGCTCGAGGACACACGGTTCGAGTTTACCTGCGGGGCGATCACCGGCGATCTCGTCAAGAACGTCGTTCTCCACGACCCGGTGGTTCGTTATCACGGCGATGACGCGTCTTACAACGTATTCCGGGCCGACAAGATCTCGATCGACTACAGCATTGCCGGCGTGTTCCGTCTGAACATGGTCGTGCGGGACCTGACCGTGGAGAACGTCAATCTGCAACTGCGCCAGGACAAAGACGGACGCCTCATACTGCCGGTACTTGTCGAGGACGGCATCACCAGTGAGACCGGCACCTTCGCCCCGCGCGTCGAGGTGCAGCAATTCAACATCGATGGTCTCGATCTTTTCTTCGGGGGCGGAGAACGCAAGCTGGCGGTCCGCGATGTCAACCTGGCTGGTTCGTATCTCCTCGAACACGGCACCGGCAGACTCCGCGTCGACCGGGGCAGCGCCTATATCATCGACTCCGAGATTCCCCTTCGATCCTTCGAGCTCGACGTCTACCACGAACAAGAGTCCCTGCGCATACAGGACCTGTCGATCCGCCTCGACCGGTCGCTCGTCATGGGGCACGGCGAAATCGCCGGCGGGCAGTTCCGCGATCTGCGGCTGATATTCAACCCGGTGGTTCTGGGAGAACTCCATGCACTCGGCGTGATGCCCGACCTGCCGGGTGAACTGGGCGGCAACGTCACGCTCAATGGCGATTTCGACGAGATGCGCCTAGACGGAACGGTGACGGGCAACGCGTTCGGCTTCGTGATGAACGACGTCAATTTTCGCTCCACCATCGGCCGTGACGGCATCGACATCGAGCGGGTCCAGGGACAGGTATTCGGCGCGATGGTCGACGGCAGATTCTGGTACCGGTGGGGACAGGGGCCCGGATTCGGATACGACGGGGAATTCCGCGGCCTCGACCTGGCCAACGGGTTCCTCGCCGACGCCGGGCTGCCCGACATGGATCTCAACGGCCGCGGCACGCTCGTCAACGACGGGGGCGAGATCTACACCATTTCGGCGGAACTGGACAGCGCCCGGATCGAGCGCTACCACGCCGGCCGCGGTGTGTTCGAAGGTGAGTGGGACGAATCGACGGGTCTCAGGATCGACAGTTACTGGTTCGAGAAGCCGGGTTACGTGCTCGAGGGAACGGGGAACGTGGACACGGAAGCGAACATGGAGCTGCTGTTCAACGCGTCCGGTTCCGACCTGACCTATTTCTGGGACTACGCGTCGCTGCCGAGGGTGGGGGGCGCCGTCCTCGTCGGCGGCCGGATCGTGGGGCCGATCGAAGACTTGCAGATCAACCTCAATGGGACCGTCCGGGATGTCGAG
>CBDVDJ010000650.1:0-2167 GCA_965372695.1 uncultured bacterium | reverse complement strand
GCTCAAGAAATCCCGGACGGGAGACACGCTGGCGGATCCTAAGCACGTCATCCAGCTCGAGGCGATGCACTTCCCCGAACCGGTACTGTCGGTGGCCATCGAACCGAGGACGAAAGCGGACCAGGACAAGCTCTCCATAGCCATGGACAAGTTGAGCGACGAAGACCCGACGTTTCGCGTGAGAAACGACGAGGACACCGGGCAGACGCTGATTTCGGGCATGGGGGAACTCCACCTCGAGATTCTCGTCGACCGGATGCTGCGCGAGTTCAAGGTCGAGGCCAACGTGGGCAAACCGCAGGTGGCTTACAAAGAGTCCATCGCAAAGGGGGCGGGTTCGAACCTGAAGTTCGCCAAGCAGAGCGGCGGTCGCGGGCAATACGGTCACGTTGTGATCGAAATCGAGCCGAACGCCGAGGGCGACGAATTTGTTTTCGAAAACAAGATCACAGGTGGCTCGATTCCCCGTGAGTACATTCCCGCCGTCGAGCAGGGAATCAAGAATTCCATGACTTCGGGGGTTCTCGCGGGTTATCCGGTCGTTGGCATAAGGGTGAAGTTGATCGACGGGTCGTACCACGACGTCGACTCGAGCGAAATCGCCTTCAAGATTGCCGGTTCGATGGCGTTCAAGGAAGCGGCCCGCAAGGCGTCGCCCGTGCTGCTCGAGCCGATTATGGACGTGGAAGTTGTTGTTCCCCAGGAATATATGGGTGACGTCATGGCCGACCTCAATTCGCGGCGCGGAAAGGTCGGAGGCATGTATCAGCGGTCGGACGCGCAGGTTATCGCCGCCCGCGTGCCGCTGTCGAAAATGTTTGGGTACGCCACCGACCTGCGTTCGCTGACTCAGGGGCGCGCCGTGTACACGATGCAATTCTCGCGTTACGAAAAACTGCCCGTAAACCTGGCCGAAGATCTAGTCAGCAGGTTTCAGGGCAAGGTCGTCAGGAACTAGACAGGAGGAGCCAGATGGCGAAGAAGAAATTCGAACGGACGAAGCCACATGTAAACGTCGGGACGATTGGTCACGTAGACCACGGCAAGACGACATTGACGGCGGCGATCACGAATGTGCTGTCGAAGAAGGGGCTGGCGGATTATGTACCGTTTGACGACATCGACAAGGCTCCGGAAGAGAAAGAGCGCGGGATCACGATAGCGACGGCTCACGTAGAGTACCAGACTGAGAACCGTCACTACGCGCACGTTGACTGCCCGGGACACGCGGATTATGTGAAGAACATGATCACGGGTGCGGCGCAGATGGACGGAGCGATACTCGTGGTGAGCGCTGCTGACGGGCCGATGCCGCAGACTCGTGAACACGTGCTGCTGGCGCGCCAGGTGAACGTACCTTTCATCGTTGTGTTTCTGAACAAGGTGGACATGGTGGACGATCCGGAGCTTCTCGAGCTGGTGGAGCTGGAAGTCCGGGAACTGTTGAGCCAGTACGAGTTTCCTGGAGACGACATTCCTGTGATTCCGGGCAGCGCGTTGAAGGCCATGGAGAGCGGGGAATGGGAGGGGGAAGATACGAAGTGTATCCACGAGCTGATGGACGCGATCGACAACTACATACCGATGCCGGAGCGCGACGTAGACAAGCCGTTTCTGTTGCCGGTCGAGGACGTGTTCTCGATCACGGGGCGCGGCACGGTGGGGACGGGTCGTGTGGAGCGCGGCAAGGTGAAGGTGGGCGAGAAGGTGGAGCGAATCGGCATCAAGGAGACCCGCGAGACGGTGGTGACGGGAGTGGAGATGTTCCGCAAGCTTCTCGACTACGCGGAGGCGGGAGACAACATTGGGCTCTTGCTGCGCGGCATGGAGAAGACGGAGCTGGAGCGGGGCATGGTGCTGGCGGCGCCGGGGAGTGTGACGCCTCATACGAAGTTCAAGGGCAAAGCATACATCCTGACCAAGGAAGAGGGCGGGCGGCACACGCCGTTTTTCAACGGATACCGGCCGCAGTTCTACTTCCGGACGACGGATGTGACGGGCGTGGCGACGCTGCCCGATGGCATCGAGATGGTGATGCCGGGCGATAACGTAGAGATGGAAATTGAATTGATCACACCGATCGCGATGGAGCAGGAGCTTCGGTTCGCGATTCGCGAAGGCGGCCGCACTGTGGGCGCCGGCGTTGTAACCGAAATTATCGAATAGA
>CBDVDJ010000649.1:0-2171 GCA_965372695.1 uncultured bacterium | reverse complement strand
TGTCGGTGAAGTAGACGATGAAGTCGGTGTCCTTCTCGATGGCCAGGTGGAGATGGATGGGATAGTACTGGCTCAACTCGAAGCTCTCGAACCCGTCGACGACGAGTCGCTTGACCGGCGGGGCATCCTCCATCTCCTTCCGGAGAAGGAGCATACAGTGACGCCCCATGCGGGCGATACGGTCGTCGACCGTCTTGGGACTCACGCCCGCGTCCCGGGCGATCTGGCGGTTGGCCATCCCACCCACCGCTTTCATGAAGATGCGGCGGTCGAGGCCTGGGATTTTCTGCCAGTACGTGGTGGAGAATGTCTGGGTGCTGAAGCTTCGGTGACACGAATGGCACTGGTAACGTTGTGTACGGTACGGCTCATGCTGACGGAGGAAAAATCCCGCTTTCTTGAAGCGCCATCCTTTAATTAACGGATGGTGGTAACGGCAGTTAGGATTGGGGCAGTGGGGAGGAGACCAGCCCGGCGGTCTCGAATCAAGAGGTTCCATGACGCGGGTATTGCACACACTGGGCCAGAAACAATTTCGGAGGCACAACATAACGTTTTGGAGGGCGCGGCCGGTCGTGATACAGTCTGCAGTCGATGGATATCGTATGGTTCGCCGAGATCAAGTGGGACTACCTCAAGACCCGCAAACAGCAGATTATTCGCAGAAAACCCGCTGACGTACGCCTCCTCTACCTGGAGCCGTACGTGAAGGGCCGCGACAACCGGTTCGACCTCCGCGAAGAGGACGGTAGTCTGCGCGCGACGGTCCCTTTTATCAAGACGGTCCCTCCGGGGGAACCCCTTCGCTGGGTGCTCGACCGCCGCTGGGGCCGCGCGCTGCTCGACGGCGTCGCTCGCCGCCGTGTCAAACGGCTTTTCCGCGACGCGGGTATCGTCCCCGCGGAGACGGGGATCGTTCTGTCGAACGTGTACGCGATGGGTGTGGCCGCCCGGATAAAGGGCCGATTTCTGCTCTACGACTGCAACGACGCCCACTCGGAGTTCCCGGGGATGCCCCGCTGGACGGCGAAGTATTACGCCGACGCGTGCCGGCGCGCCGATGCGGTGTTCGCCTCGTCGCGCGCTCTCTACGAAGATGCCACCGAGTTTCGCGGCGGTGAGGCCGGCTGCGAACTCCTCGGCAACGGTGTCGAGTACGGTCATTTCGAAAAGGTGCGCGTCGAAAACGGGTGGGCGACCCCGCCTGATCCGCCGCGGATCGGCTACCTGGGAGTGATCGCCCCGTGGTTCAATTTTGAATATGTCGAACAACTCGCGCGGTCGCACCCCGACTGGCAAGTCGCTCTGGTGGGACCGGTGATACTCGGCGTGGACGACGCCGTCAAGCGCCTCACCGACCTGCCGAACGTTTCACTCGGCGACGCTGTTGCTTACGAAGACGTGCCCGGTGTGCTGGAGACGTTTACCGTCGGCCTGATCCCGTTCCGGTACGACGCGTTGACGCGCGGGGTGAACCCGAACAAAATGTACGAGTATCTCGCCATGGGGCTTCCGGTGGTGGCGACGCGCTTCTCTTCGGAGGTCGAGAGGTTTCCCGGGGTAGTCGAAACGGGTTCAACCGCCGACGAGTTCGTCCGCGCGTGCGAAAGGTCCGTCGCCGCCGTGGCCGAAACGTCGCGCCTCGATGACCACCGCCGGCGGGCCTTGGAAATCGCCGCCAGGCACGACTGGGCCGTGATCGCAGACCGTTTCTGGGACCGGATCCGTTCCCTGTGGGCCGGCTGGCGCCGAAGTTAACCGGAGGTGTATTATGGGATTCTTCAACAGGATTTACTGGGTTTTTGCCGCTCCGACACGGCTGTTCGCCGATATCAAGGAGGGCAGGGCGTCGTGGTGGCAGGCGTGGATCTGGCTTTCCATCATCTACCTGGTCGTGGGGTATTTCTCCATGCCGATCAATCTTGCCCTGATCGAGGTCAATCCACAGGATCTCCCTCCGGATCAGCTCGACCAGCAACTCGCTTTCTTCGAAGGGCCGTTGAAGTGGGTACAGGTTGCGGCGTCGCCGTTGATCATCCTCGTGGTTTCGCTGATCGTATCGGCACTGGCCTACATCGTCGTGTCGATACTCAGCGAAAAAGCCAACTTCAAGCAATTCTTCGCGCTCAGCCTCTACGCCTCGGTTGTTTCCTCGATGGCCAACGTCCTGA
>CBDVDJ010000648.1:0-2172 GCA_965372695.1 uncultured bacterium | reverse complement strand
AAGCATATGTAGAGCCACTTCCACCATCCTCCGGTGGGACGTCCCGGTCCACGCTACGGCGCGGGCCGGGACGATTTTTTTGCACTGGCAAACCCCGCCGATGCACACTAGTATTCCCGGACATGTATTTAATAACTCCTGTATATGACGGAGGACCGATCCTCCGGCTGGCGGCCGTTCTCGTCCTGCTTCTGTTGGCGGCCACGCCGGCCGGCGCGGGGCTGCCCGTCCAGCCCGATCCCGCCGTCGAAGCGCGGTTGGACAGCCTGGTGCGCGCCGCGGTGAATCACGCCTACGACGGCCGTCTCGATCTGGGGCTGGAAACGGTCGACCTCGCCGAAGAGCTGGCGCCGCGCGACCCGCGGATTGGTCTGACACGATTTCGCCTGCTCCGCGAAAACTATCCCATCGGGGTGTTCGAAAAGGAACGCGCGCGCCGGCAGGAAGGGGCGTTGCTCCACGAGCTGGACCACGCGATCGCCATGTGCGATTCGATGCTGGAACTCGACGAAAACGACGCGGCGGCGTACCTGTATCGCGGTTGGGCTTATATCAACAAGGCGCAGACCCTGTTGATCGCCCGGCACATGCGGGCGGCGGCGGGTTCGAGCCGCAACGGCAAGAGTGATTTCGACAAGTTCTACGAACTGCATCCCGAGGGTGATCCGGACGCCGCCACCGTGCTTGGTTCGTTCCTGTACTTTGCCGATACCCTCCCCGGCTTCTTCAAGTTCATCCGCTGGCTGGTTCGTTTGCCCGGCGGCGACCGCGAGAGGGGACTCGAGTTGATGGAGGAGGGCGCCGCGGGCCGCGGCTACACCTACCCCGACGCCGTGCTCATGCTGGCCGTCACCTACTATCTCTTCGACGGCAACCTGGAAGATTCGGCTCGTTTGCTCGACGATGCCGTCAGGGAGTACCCGCATCATCCGTGGGTCGTCGAATACAGCTGTTCGATGTCGTTTCTGTTTCCCGAGTTGACGGGCCGCGCGACCGCGGTGGAGGCGGCGCTTCTCGACGGTTGGAACGATACCACCCGCGGGTGGGACGAGGCCGTCCGGTACCGGATACTCTGGTCTCTGGGCCGTCAGTTCAGCCAGCTGGGAGACTACGACGACGCGCTGTCGAGCATGACGGCCATCGCCGCCGACGCCCCGGCCGAGCCGTTCTGGGTTGCCCCGAGCAGCCACCTGTCGGCGATCTCGCTGGCCGCCCGCCTGGGGCGGTCGCTCGACGTGGCGTGGTTGTGCGAGCGCGTGCCCGGCGAGGAACGCTACCGGGAACTGTCCGACGGTTACAAGGCCGCGTGCGGATGGGTGGCGGACGAACGGGAAGCGGCGGCATTCTACGCGATGGGTCCCGTTCGCACCGCGCTCTACGAAGGCCGTGTCGACGAGGCGGCGCTGTTGCTCGACGAAACCATCGCGTCGGGGTCCGGAAGCATCGACGCCGGCTTCATGCAGGCCGAAGTCGCACGGATCACAGGTTTCGAAAGCGAGGCCGCGGAAATCTACGCGGAGGTGGCGCTCGAAGCCGAATCGGAGGGCCGAAGCACGATGCAGATCCAGTCGCTCGTGCGGCTGGGTGAGATCCACATCGGCCGGGGAGAATTCGACGCGGCCAGAGAGGCCTACGAAAAAGCCGCGGACGCCGCATCGGAAACCACGATGTTCGCCAATTATCTGCGCGGACGGCTCCGTTATATTGAACGGCAAAAGGATTGATACCGGCGGGAAAAGACCCCAGGATGACCGACAACCGCGAATACGAGTATTCAAGATTTAACCGGTACTTTGCGCAGACGGCCGACGGTCTCGAGGAACTGGCCGTCGCCGAGGCGGAGCGCCTCGGAGCCGTCGATGTCAAACCCGCCTACAGGGGAATTTACTTCAGCGCCGGTTTCGACGCCCTCTACCGCTACAACTACTGCTCGCGCCTCGCCACCCGTGTTCTGGCGCCGCTGGTGACTTTCGACTGTCACAGCGCCCGCTATCTCTACAAGACCGCCGGTTTGATCGACTGGTCGAATTTCCTCGGTACGAAGCAGACCTTCGCCGTTTTCGCCAACGTTTCCGACAGCGCCATCGCCCACTCGCAGTACGCCGCTCTGCGCGTCAAGGACGCGGTCGTCGACCAGTTTCGCGAGCGGACCGGCCGGCGGCCGAACATCGA
>CBDVDJ010000647.1:0-2190 GCA_965372695.1 uncultured bacterium | reverse complement strand
TCGCCGGTTTGACGTAGTTGGATACGCGCATTCGTTTGAACAGATTTCTGACGCCGTAGAAAACCTTGATGTACAGGGGAGCCGCGAGTGCAACGACGATGGCGAGTACAGCGTACGGTAGTAACTCGAGCGGGTCGTGAAAGGCAAAACTGCTCTGCTTGAACAACGGCTGGAACCCGAATATAAAACCAAAAGTCGAGTACGCCACAATGGTGGTCACGATCGAGGGTATCACGACCTCGTATTCGAACTCGGGCTCGCGGTAGAGGATCTCGGCGGCGAAGAGGGCTCCGGCCAGCGGCGCGCGGAAGATGCTGCCGATGCCGGCGCCGAGACCCGCTGCGAGCAGGACCCGGCGCGATTTGGCGTTGAGACCGAGCCGGTCGGCGAGAAACGCCCCGAACCCGGCCCCGATCTGTGCGATCGGGCCCTCGCGGCCACCCGATCCGCCCGATCCGAGTGTGATGGCGGACGCCAGCGCCTTGACGATGGGTACGCGCGCGCGGATACGGCCCTGTTTGTTGTGGTACGCGTCGATGGCCGAATCGGTGCCGTGTCCCTCGGCTTCGGGCGCGAAACGATAGACGAGAAAACCGGAGATCAGCCCGCCCACGGCCGGAATGAGAACGAGCAGGTAGCGGCGAAAGGGGGTGTCGGTCGCCGTAAAGAGCGGGGGTTCGCCAAACGGGTGTTCCGGCCGGTAGCCGGCCCCCATGTCGAGGAAGAAGTGAAGCCCCGCCTGGCACATGACGTAGAACAGCGCGGCGCCCAGGCCGGCGACGACGCCGACGACGACGCCGTACATCATGTAAACACCCATCGAGCGGAAGTTGAATTTGGCCGCAATAACCTGGAATCTGCGCTGCAGTCTGCTCACGTTTTATGACCCGTTAACTACATGTAATAACAAACGTTACAAAATAAAGACCGGGCCGGTCATTACCGCTGAACTTACTCCCCGCGTCGGTGGAATTCAAGCGATTTCGCATTTATGCGCGCCTGTGACGTCGCCCGCCGGCGGTCAGACGTCGTAGCGGGCGGCGAGGGGAAAACGCCGGCCAATACCAAAAGCCTTTGATGTGACCTTGAGTCCCGGGGCCGCCTGTTTGCGCTTGTACTCGTTGTTGCGCACCGCGTTCAGCACCCACCGGACCGTCGCCGCATCGTACCCGCGCTCTACGACGTCCGGACCCGACAGGCCCTCTTCGATATAAAGGTCGAGGATGCCGTCGAGGGTTTCATAAGGCGGAAGCGTATCCTGGTCGGTCTGATCCGGTTTCAGTTCCGCCGAGGGCGCCTTGTCCAGGATCGCGACCGGGATGACCGCCGACTTGCGATTAACGAAGCGCGCCACTTCGTAGACGGCGGTCTTGGGCAGGTCGGAGATGACGGCCAGCCCGCCGATCATGTCGCCGTAGAGCGTGCAGTACCCGACGGCGAGTTCGCTCTTGTTTCCCGTGGCCAGCACCAGCCCGCCGAACTTGTTCGAGTAAGCCATCAGGATGTTGCCGCGAATGCGGGCCTGGATATTTTCTTCGGTGACGTCGGCGGGAAGGCCCTTGAACGCGGAAACCAGCGCCGCGTCGTAGGCGTCCATCACGCCGCCGATCTCGACGACGTCCAGCGAGACGCCGAGGTTGGAGGCGAGGGCCTTTGAATCCTCGACGCTCCCCTTCGACGAGTACGGCGAAGGCATGGTGACCGTGTGGACGTTCTTCGGTCCCAGAGCGGCGGCGGCGATCGCCACCGTGAGCGCCGAATCGATTCCCCCTGACAGCCCGACGACCGCCTTTTCGAAACCGCATTTGTGGAGGTAGTCGCGCGTGCCGAGCACCAGCGCCCGGTAGATACTCTCGGTCTCGTCCATGGGGTCGAAGGACGCCGCCGGCCCCGACGCTTCCGTATCCACCGTCACGACTTTTTCGCCGAACATCGGAAGCGCCGCCCGGAGTTTCCCGCCGGCGTCGACGCAGTAGCTGCGCCCGTCGAAGACGAGTTCGTCGTTGCCGCCGACCTGGTTGACCATGACGAACGGCACCCGGTAGCGCTCGGCGTGATGCCGGACCAGTTCGAGGCGGAATTCTTCTTTGCCCACGGTGAAGGGGGAGGCGGAAATGTTGACCATCACCGTCGCGCCTTTTTCGGCGAGTATCGCGACGGGATCGATTTGGTAGGGTCGATGGCTGAACA
>CBDVDJ010000646.1:0-2191 GCA_965372695.1 uncultured bacterium | reverse complement strand
AAACTCGATCTTTACGCCCACAACACGATCTGCCAGCTGAACGATCATACGGGCCGGTTGTGTGTGATGGCGTCGGAGGAAATGGCCGACATCATCCCCGTGCCGGAGAAATACGAAGCGGGCAAGTACGTGCTCCTGTTCGATCCTCTCGACGGTTCCTCGAATATAGACTACAACGTCAGCGTCGGGACGATTTTCGCGATCTACAAGCGCAAGTCGAAATCCGGCCCCGGGACGCTCGACGACGTGCTGCAGAAGGGCGCCGACATGGTTGCCGCCGGGTACATGGTCTATGGATCCAGCACGATGTTCGTCTACACAACGGGAGACGGCGTCAATGGCTTCACCCTCGATCCCAGTATTGGTGAGTTCCTGCTGTCGCATCCGAACGTGACGCTGCCCGACGCGCCGAAGTACTACAGCGTCAATCAGGGGTACTACAAGTACTGGACGGAGGGCATCAAGCGATACATCCACTGGCTGCAGGGGGAAGAGGGCGCGGAGCGGTCGCTGTCGCTGCGTTACATCGGATCGATGGTCGCCGACGTGCACCGTACGCTGTTCGGAGGGGGCGTGTTCTGTTATCCCGCGGATACACGGGACCCGAGAAAGCCGAACGGCAAGCTGCGGCTGTTGTACGAGGCCGTGCCGATGTCGTATCTCATCGAACAGGCCGGGGGCTACTCGTCGACCGGCGTGGGGCCGATACTCGAAGTGGAGCCGCGGGAGATTCACCAGCGCACGCCGGTATTCATGGGCAACCGGAGCGAGGTCCGAAAGGCCGAGGAGTTCATCAAAAAGTACGACGGTTAGCATCTCGCGAATAATCGCGCTCGAGAGCCCCGGTCGCGTTGCTGCCGGGGTTTTTGCCGTGTGGTGGTTTCGAGGAGGGCGGTGTCAGTCGAGGTACTGATCGACAAAATATTCTGGATTCAGCGGTTCACCGGTCGCCCGTGCGATCAGATCATCCCAGCGATAACGCTTGCCCGGCTTGAAAAATTCTTCGATGAGGAACTCGCCCACCTCGCCACGGCCGTTCATCGTGGCCCGGCCGCCGCCGGCGTTCAGTACGCGGTTCTGCAGGACGTGGTCGAGTTGCGATGCCAGCAGTTCACCGAGCATGTAATTGTGATAGTACGCGGGGTGCGAAACCACGTGGATCTTCGACGCCCAGTCGGGTTCGTTCCGGCCCTCTGGACGCGACACCATCTGGTATTTTTCGACGAGGTTCCACCAGAGTGCGTTGAGATCCTGAGCCGGGTCCTCGTACAGGGCCTTCTCGAAGCGGACCATCACCTGGCACCAGCGCGTGAAGACGAGCTGGGAGAGCGTCTGGTTGCGCCGCAGCTGGGGTGCAACCCGCTTCTTTTCGGCCTCTCCGATCCCGGTCATGAGCTGGATCCAGTCGGCGTCTTTCGACAGGCGCCCGAAGAGCATCGCGATCGACTCGGTCGCGAAGATATGCGCGTGCTCTCGCAGCAGGAAGGGAAGCGACGGGTCGATGTACAGGTCGTACACCGCGTGGCCGAGTTCGTGGAGCATCGTTCCCGTCCACATCTCGTCGTTACGCACGTTGGCCAGCACCCTGATATCTCCGCTGCGGTCGATGTCCATACAGTAGGCGTGCTGTTCCTTGCCCTTTTTTTCGTAGAGGTCGCTCAGTTCCACGATCCTGCGGACTTCCAACCCGATGCCGTCGAAGAAACGGCTGACCAGCTCGACAACGTCGTGATCCCGGTAAAACCGGTCGATGTCGACGTCGAACACCCGGGGGGCTTCCTGGAAGAAAGGGGCGTGATAATGCCAGGGCATCAACTTGTCCGTCGGGACGTCGAACTGGCGGGCCAGCGCGTCATCGATCTCGGCTTTCATCACGGCGAACGGTTCGTGCGTCCGCTCGGCCAGGTCGTCGAACAGCGCGATGATCTGGTCCGGGTCCTGCTCTGACAATTCGAGCGACATGCGATAGTAATTCTCGAATCCCAGCGCGGAGGCGGATTCGTTGCGCAGTGCGACCAGCTCGAGCAGGTCGTCGCGCACCACCGTTCCCACTCTCTTTTCCGCTTCCCACACGGTCTGCCGGTATCCGGAATCGCCGCTCTCCCTCAGTACGGTGCGGACCTCGTTGCCGGTCAGCTGGCGCCCGTCGACCGTGGCACGGTAGACGTTGAACTTGTTGGTGATGTCGCTC
>CBDVDJ010000645.1:0-2208 GCA_965372695.1 uncultured bacterium | reverse complement strand
GCGGCGGCCGCCGCGCGGGCGGCGTTGTGCGCGCCGGTGGCGTTGACGTCGTGTGCAAGCTCCCGTTCGGTCTCGCATTTGTCGACGTTGGTCATCGCCGCACAGTTGACAACCCAGTCGGGCGCCGCATCGGTAACGGCGGCTTCGACACGATCTCCGTCGGTGATGTCGAGTTCTTCGTACAGCGGGCCGGTCACGTCTTGATCCGCCAACGCGTGTTCGATGTCACGGCCGAGTTGTCCCTGGATGCCCAGTATGAGGATTTTCATAATCAGGAATTCTCCGTGTTCCGGATGCGACCACCCGCGACGAGAAAAGCGATCCGTGCCACGTCGGCACCGAAAAAGAAGGGAATCGTCAGCCAGTGCCACGGCCGGGCGTAGCGCCGGAAGAACTTCCACGTGCTCTTGAATTTGCGGGTGACTTTGGCCCGCCCCAGCTGGCCGCCCGTGCTGGCCGAGATTTTGTGCCATACCTTGCCGCCGGGAACGTACAGGATTCGATAGCCCGCCCGGCGGGCACGCATGCAGAAGTCGACGTCTTCGTAGTAGGCGACGTACGAGGGATCGAGCAAACCCGCCGTCTCGAAAACCTCGCGCCGGGCCATCAGGGCGCACCCCGTAATATAGTCGACTTCCCGCTCGTCGTCGAATTGCCCCTGGTCGGTCTCACGGATGCCGATGTGGCGCGTCGTGCCGCGAGCGAGATACACCTGCCCCCCGGCGAACCAGATCTGGTCGGCTGGCGTATAATAGTAGATCTTGGGGCCGGTCACGCCGACGCCGGGAGCCCCCGAGAACGGCCGTAACAGGTGGTCGACGAGCCCGGGGTCGACGACAGTGTCGTTGTTGAGCAACAGGACGAATTGGGCCCCGCCCTCGAGCGCATGGCGGATGCCGACGTTGTTGCCGCCGGCGAACCCGAGGTTGTCGTCGTTGACGATGATGGTCACACGATCTCCGAATTCGGCGCCTGCGGCATCGACCGTCCCGTCGCGGGACGCGTTGTCGACGAGGATTATCTCGACGCCGGGTGTTGGTATTTCGAGCAGAGAGCGGATACAGTCGAGTGTGAGCTCCCGGCCGTTCCAGTTGAGAACCACGACGGCGACGGCGGCCGGCGGCCTGTCACTCTGATCGATGTGGTTGTTCATGTCCGCAGTATACTCCACGCGATTTCCAACTCGCCAGTCCAAAGGGCCGGGTATGCGGGACGAACGGCTTGCCGCCTTGACGGGTGGGGGCCGAAGATATAGGCTTCCAGGATGAAACGAATTCTGGTCTGGATAGCAGGTATTCTCGTCGTGGCGGCCGTTATCGCCGGCGCGATCATCGTCAAGCGTGTGCCCGCCGGAAGCGAGGCGGTGCGCGTAACCCGGTCGGGGGACCTCGTTGTTTATGAAGCGGGGTACCATTTCGTACCGCCCGGCACCCGTGACTTCATCGTTTATCCCACCGGCCGCGTCGACGTTCGCTGGCCGAAGTACGGCGCGGTGGACGTGCTGACGGAAGCGGGCGAGCCCGTCGCGGTTGCGTTCGAGTTCGGACTCGACGTTCCGCCCGGCAGCTCACGCGGGATATACGAACGATTCAGCGAGGATTTCGAGGCGGCCATACGGAGGCTCGTTCAGGCCGCCGCCGAAATCGAAGCGGCCTCTCGCCCGGTGTCGGTCGATCGGCAGGTCTACCTCGATGCGGTCGCCGGTAATGTTCGCGGGGAACTCGAAGGTCTCGGCATTACCGTCGGCACGTACAAGATGCCCGTCTGGGGTGACGAAGTGGACCGCTCGGGCGACGGGGTTTCGTCGACTCCGCTGCGCAAACTGATCATCATCGGCGTCGACGGTGGCGACTGGCTCAACCTGCGGCCGCTCGTCGAAGCGGGCGAGCTCCCGAATTTCGCCCGCCTGCTGAAAGACGGCGCGACGGGCCCGCTGCGGACGATCGAACCGATGCTGTCGCCGCTGTTGTGGACGACTATTGCCACGGGCAAATACCCCGAGGACCACGGCATCCTCAACTTTACCGTTGTCGACGAAAAAACAGGCATCAAGGTGCCCATCACGAGGCACTACCGCAAGGTCGACGCTTTCTGGAACATGCTCGGCGACTACGGCCGGAGCGTGGCCATCGTCGGCTGGCTCGCCACGCATCCGGCGGAACCGGTCAACGGCGTGATGGTCACCGACAAGGCGGGATACCTCGCTTT
>CBDVDJ010000644.1:0-2217 GCA_965372695.1 uncultured bacterium | reverse complement strand
GAGGGCAGCCGCGGCGTTATTACCGACCCCTACGCCGCGGATCACTACGGGGTATTTGAAGGCGGTGTCTACTGGTCGAGCCACAGCGCCCCCCTCGACATCTACGTGCAAACCGGTCCGGCGGGTAGCTTCGTCCTGCCGGACCTGCACTACGGCAACGAAACCACGTTCAAGGTCAGGCCCTTCGAGGGCAACCGCCAGTTCGATCCCCCGTTCACCATGATCACCCTGAGCGTCGACCACCCTGTGGAAAACCAGGTCAATTTCACTGATATCTCCGCATACACCATATCGGGCACGGTGATGTACGACACCACCGGGTGCGTCGCACCAGACATACCAATCCTGGTAGACGGCCGTATGGCCGGAGCCACCGACAAGAACGGTAAATTCGCCGTATCGGCGGATAACGGCAGCCACTCCATCAAACCCAGCCTGGAGGGCCACTCGTTCACGCCGGACAGTCTTACCTATTACGTCGATGACGACATCGACGGTGTGGTCTTTGTCGATATGACCAGGCGCACGCTGTCGGGTTACGTCGGAGGCGGGTGCGGGCACCGGATCGGAGACGTGACGATCACCATCCGCGGCGAGAACGGCTGTCTGACTGAAACGATTACCGCTGACTCGGCGTACAGCGTCTCGCTGCCTCCGATGACGTACCTGTTGAGCGCCACCGTGGACATCTCCACCATCCCCGATGGATTACTCAAATCGGATGTCGTCCGGTTTTTCCAGAATCTCGGGGAACGCCAGGCGGTCCTCGACAGTTCAGATGTCACGCTGGACTTCGCGTACCGGGCACCGCTGACGGTCGCGATCGAGGGGCTGGAGTCGTACATCCCGACCGACTGTCCCGGCCCTTTGACCTTCGACGGGCAGACTCTCCCCGACAACCTGCCGGTGATACCGCAGCTGAGCGTACTCGACCTGCTGATCACGGTGAACGAGAACTACGGTAGCGAGGGGTTATGCCCGCTGGACAGTGGAATCGTGGTGATATACGACGAGATCTTCGACCGGGAAGGCAATCCGGTCGAGCTAGAGGTACGCGACGGGCTGGCATCCTACACGTCATTCGCAAGCACCCCCAGCCTCGTTTCCGGGCGTGTGGATTCCGAGGGCAACAACCGGTCGTTCCAGAAGGCGATCCGCGCGATGACGGTTGTGGAGGGGAGGACACCGGTATCAGCCGAGGAATGGGTCGTCGTAACAGGCCACGTGGCCGAAGAGGGGTTCGACTTCCTGACGGGCACTACGGAGTTCCCCGTTTGTATTCTGCGCGATCCCCCCGGCGACAATTCATACGCCTACATGGAAAAGGGCCATTCACTGCGCACGACGATCGATTGGGGCGACTACATCCTCGGCGGTGCCGCGGGTATCAATATACAAACCTGGTTCGGAGTCCAGTCCAAGTGGTTTGTCGGTCTCGGCGCCGGCATCATTGGTGAGGCGAGTTTTCAAAATCTGTTCGAGACCGAATTGATGGCGGGCGAAGTGGAACACCGGGTAAACAAGACCGAGGTCACCCATACGCTCAAGCGAAGATTCTCGACTTCCGACCATCAACTCTTCGTGGGCAGGGACGCAGACGTGTTCATCGGTTACGGCCTCAACATGATATTCGCCGAAGTGGGCATTCTCGAGGTCTCCGGCTGCGAGATCGTAAGATCCACGGGAGTCGGATTCGAGCCGGAAACGATAAACACGACGTACGCCTACACGCGGCAGTATATCGAGGATGATCTCATCCCCGGATTTCAATCCAAGGTCGACTACTATTGGGCCAGAGGTGAAACGGACAGTGCCCTTACCTTCCAGGAGGGACTGAACAACTGGAACGAAATTCTGGTAACGAGTGACGAATTGGCCCTGGAGGCCGTGGCCTCCAGCGAAGGCAATCGATCGTTCAGCGGCGGCGCGGATTTCTCATACCTTTGTGAACTCGATACCACCACGTCTTATACCGAGACCCACACACTCAACCTGGACTGGTCGGGCGTTGCAGGTGGTTTTTCTCTCGGTTGGGACTGGGGCGGTTTCTACCTCCGGTTTCCGTGGAAACTCCATCATGAGTACCTGTATAACAACTACGTCGATACCACGGGCACCTATACAAGAACAATCGGATACGTATTCAGCGACGACAATATCGGCGACTTTTTCACAGTGGAGATCAAAGAAGACGGTCGATTTCCGACTCCCGTATTC
>CBDVDJ010000643.1:0-2218 GCA_965372695.1 uncultured bacterium | reverse complement strand
TTCGATGAGTTGGGTCGCCTTGTCCGGGTCGGCGATATTCTCCGTGATCCGGCTCCGCATGTCGTCGACCCAGGATCCGCCGGGACCGTAAGGCGCCATTTCCTTTTTGCCGCAACCCGTGAACACCGCAGCCACGATCACCAGGGCCAGCACGGCGCCGGAAGCCACCCCCCGGTTTTGCGTCATACTTCCAGGCTTCATATCCGAACCTCCGTTCTCACCAGGTGTAACCAATCGACGTCGTGACGCCGAAGTCATTCTTGGCGGCGCCTTCAGACGGCGGCTGGCTGTCATAGTTATCCCAGAACGTGAACACAAGCATGAAGTCGCTGACGATTTCCTGCGTCAGGCTGATTTCAGAATCCAGCCGGTAGCGGTCGAAGTCCGGCAGGCTGGGAAACGCTGACACCGAGGCGGTCAGATCCGTCTTGGGAGAATTGTATTTCCACAGACTATAATCGAGCGCAATCACGCCCTCAAGGTTGTTACTCGGCGGCTGGACAACATCGGTCGGCCATTCCCGCGTGACCTGCAGCCCGAGCGAGGATCCGAGCACCGTCCAGTTCGATTGAATCAGGTGCGCCCCCAACCCGGAGCCCAGGGTCAAACGAAGCGCGACGCCCATCTCGTCGTTCTGAAAACCGGTCCACGTCGTGTCCCAGAACAACCTGCGCTGGAACATCCGCTGGTACGACGCTGTTGCTTCTGAGCGCTTTGTGGTCTGATCGTCGGATTCCGTCGTAATCGTCGTCATCGCTGTGACTTCGATAAAGTTCTTCTCCTCACGGTAGTGCGTGTCAAACGCGAATTCGATTCGCCCGATATCGCTGCTCCTGGTGTAACTGAAACCCAGGCTGACGGACCCGTCGATCCGGCTCCAGAAGGTCTTTTCGATCGGCGTGATCCGGACGACCTGGAGTTTTTCCAGCGTCACAATGATATCCGCTCGCGTAATCCGGAAGTTGCCTTCATCGTCGAGCGCCGGTGTACCGTAATATTTGTAGCTTTCCTTGTCCTCGATCTCGAAGTAGTACTCGCTCGTCAAGGTAACGATGTCTTCCCACTCCACGTATACGGTGCTCATCGCGTCGGTCTTGAACTTGAGCTTGCCGCGGTAAAGGCTCTTGATCTCACCCGTGATCTCGTCGCCGTTTACCAGCACTATGGTATCCGTTTTGGCGCGCGCAAAAACCGTGGCCACCGACGATAACATCAGGGCCATAAACAGCATCAATCCGATCACGGATCTAGCTATCGGTTGCGGAAACGGCACCGTCATGGAAGTGGACTCTGTGAAGCCCGGAGTCTAACCCCGGCGACTAAAGCCAGTTGAAAATCACGCCAACGTTGACACCGACCCCGCTCGCGTCGACATCAACATCGATGTCGCTGAGACTGGTCGTCGTGTACGTATACTTGAGTTCCGCAAAAGCGCCGATCTTGGCGATGGTAAACTCGACACCACCGACACCGAGCCCACCCCACGAATTGTCGATACTGACGTCGCCACCGCTGTAGATGTAGTAGCCGAGTCCGGCCCCGAGATAGAACAGGCCGAGCTTCACACGGGCGATCCCTTCGAGGGGATACAGGTTGAGGTCGGCGTCGTCTTCGCTGAACGAGAGCCAGCTGGCGCGCGCTTCGGCCGATATGAGGGGGATGATCTTGAATTGATGGCTGAGGCCGAGGCCGTAACCATTGTCGATGTCCTCGCCGTTCCAGTAGGAAAGAAACGCACCGATGCTGTGAGCCCGGGGCGCGATCGAAACGACCATGACCGCTGCAATCGCGATGATTAGAAACTTCTTCATTGACTACTCCTTTGATTGTGGAACGAATGCCGGCGGGTGTTCCTCGTGGAACGCCGTCGCCCGCTGGTACGAGTCGGCGACCGCCAGCAGCGTCGCTTCGCCGTACAGATTACCAATAAATGTCACGCTGGTGGGAGCACCATTTTCGTCAAAACCGTTGGGTAACACGACACACGGGTGCCCCGTGAGATTCGTCAACAACAGGTTCCCACCGCCGAAACTCGGTGATATATATACATCTACGTCCGCCATGACCCGATGCATCCCCTGGATCATCTCGTGACGAACGCGATTGGCCTGGATGTACTCCACCGCCGGGATAAAGCGGGACGAACGAAACACGTTCGGCCACGCATTCTTGACCTGCCGGACCATGGTATCGTCGCGGCCCGAGCGGGTCAACTCGT
>CBDVDJ010000642.1:0-2218 GCA_965372695.1 uncultured bacterium | reverse complement strand
ATCAGATCGACAGCGCCATCGCCGTTTACATCGCCGGTCGCGACCCTCCGGCCAGAATCATCAAGGGCAAATGCCCCGCGAACAACAACATCCCCATCGGACTGGCTCAGATCAATGACGGGAGGGAACTTTGCAGCAGAGGCACCGGGGAGAGTCGTGCCTACAACAAAGACCGATAACACAAAGAGAAATCGTGGGAATTTAGAAAACATGCTGGAGATAGTCATCATGGACTCCAATCCAGATCGTAAAAACTCTATCTAAGCAAAACCGTTTTTACGGAACGTATTTACCCCGGCTGGTCGTCGGCTCTGAGTGGGTGAATAAACCAGTCGTCCCCCGGACATTATAAACGGCGACCGATACGTCTGATATATGAGTCGGATATATGTATAATTATACCCGAATTATTTGAATAAATCCGCCCATTTGTCGATAACGCCTTGCCGGGGAACCGGTTGATAGGGGGAGATGAGGTTTTTTTCTCCCGAAACGGTTGACAACGGGGCGGGTCGCGCGGATGATGGGCGTTGAATGTCTTCCCGAAAAAAATCAACCCGTTCGCAACAGCGTAAAAAGCAGGGGGCGCAAGCCCGCCACGAGCCCGGCGGCAAGGCATCGCCGGCAAGTCGCCAGAGTACCGGCGGACGTGTGATGTCATGGTTCCGCGATGATGCGTCGGAAGAGCACGTTCCGGTAATCTTTCTGCTGATCGCCGTGTTCGTCGTCGCGCTGGGTCTTCGGCTGGTGTATCTCAACGAATTGAACGACGCGCCGTTCTTCCACCATCCGGTTGGGGACGCAAAGATCTACCACGATCGTGCCGTGGCGATTGCCGGTGGGGATCTGGTGGGCCGAGACGCGTATTTCCACTCGAGCCCGTTCTATCCGTACTTTCTCGCGTTGATATACAAGTTGTTCGGGGTGCACTTCACGCTGGTCCGGGTTATCCAGTTCGTCATTGGCAGCCTGACGTGTGTCCTGGTCTTTCTCCTGACGGCCCGCGCCGCTCCGGACTCGAAGGCGGCGCCGCTGGTGGCGGGTATGTTCGCGGCGCTCTACGGCACGCTCGCCTTCTTCGACGGTGACCTGCTGATGGCCCCGCTGGTCCTGTTGTTTACGTGCGGAGCTATGTGGCTGCTGAGTTTTCTCGGTGACCCGGGCGGCGAGGATCCGGAGACGCCGAAGACGGGCTGGAGGGCGGCGCTCCTGGCGCTGGGGGCGGGAGTGCTGCTGGGCCTGGCGGGGCTGGGCAAGCCGAACGTCCTAGTGTTTGCTCAGTTCGCGTTGATCTGGATCGTGACGGGATTCCGGTTCCGGTTCAAGTGGCGGCGCTGGCCCGAAGTCATTCTCTTCGCCGTCGGATGCGTGGCGGCGGTGGCGCCGATCACGTATCGCAACCACGTGGTCTCCGATGACTTCGTCCTGGTGTCGAGCAACGCGGGCGTCAACTTCTACATCGGCAACAATGCCGATGCCGAGGGCATATACATGCTGCCGGTGGAGTCGGGACTGGATAACACGCGGCTCTACCTCAGCTCGCGCGAAGTGGCGGAAAAGGCGACCGGCCGGTCAGACCTGCTGCCATCAGAGGTGTCGGCCTGGTGGACGACCCGGGCGATGGACTACCTCCGCGGACAGCCCGGCGACGCCGCTTCACTGTGGTGGCACAAGTTCCGGCTGTTCTGGAACCACTACGAGATCCCCAATCACCACAACAAACAATTCGTCACCACGTATTTCACGGCTTTTCTCCAGGTGATGTTCATCGGTTTCAAACTGATCGCCCCGCTCGCCGTTCTCGGAATCGTATTGCTGTTCCTCACCGGACCGGCGTCGTCCGTCAACCGGCTCTTTGCCGGATTTATCCTCGTCTACATGCTCTCGCTCATCCCGTTCTTCATCACGGCGCGGTACCGGCTGCCGGTGGTGCCGTTCCTCATCGTATTTGCGTCCTTTGGCGCGTTCAGGATGGCGGTGGTGCTGCAGAAAAAGCAGTGGCGCCGGGCCGGAATTGCCGCCGGCGCGGCGCTTGCCGCCGCGATCTTTGTGTCGTGGCCGATGGTCAACTACGACTTCGGGTTCAACCACACTGTCATGGGCTCGGTATATTCGGAACTGGCCACGGAAGAGCCTGAAAAGGCCGCCGAACACATAGAAACGGCGATACTGGAGTACAAGACGGCACTCGAACTGAGGCCACTGTCGGTGGACGCGC
>CBDVDJ010000641.1:0-2223 GCA_965372695.1 uncultured bacterium | reverse complement strand
TCTCGTCGGCCAGATACCGTTCCCAGAGGCGGTGGGCACGGACAACCTGGAGGGCGTATTTGCGGCCGTCGTCAGCGAGGAGGATGCGCCCGTCGACCACCTTGACGAGTCCGGCATTCTGCATATTCTCGACCAGGGCCAGCGCGTCGGCCGACGGGATACGCAGACCATCGGTCACGCTGGACAACGTCGCCGTGGCGCCACGTTCCTCGTGGTCGAAAACGTGTTTGAGCGTGTCTTCCAGACGGATACGTCGCGTCTCGCTTTTTCGCCGGCGCAGCCCGGAGAACAGCCCGACGCGGGGCGCGAACAGGGCGACGGCCAAGGCCACGACGGCGACAAAAATGAGCAAGTTTGAAAACGGGTTTCCCATAGTCCTCTCTCCGGATTATCAAGCGGACACAGATACCTGGATTTCGTCGGCCGCCGGCCGGCCCAGGATGAATTCACGGCCGTTCGAGCTCAGGACCAGCGGCCCCTGGAACGGTTCGACCGCCAGCACTCTGACGACGGTACCGGGGAACATTTCCAGTTTGCCCAGATACCGCAGGAGGTCCGGATCGCGATCGGCAACCTCTACCACCGTAACAGTTTCGCCGGCTTCGACCGACGACAACCGTCGCGCGTCGACGCGGTCGACAAAGCCGTCGCGCGTCGGGATCGGAGATCCGTGGGGATCGACCTTCGGGTCACCCAGCGCCGTCGCGATCCTCTCCTCGAGGTCGTCCGAGAGCGCGTGTTCGAGCCGCTCCGCCTCTTCGTGCACGCGGTCCCAGGGCACATCGAGCGCCTCGGCGAGGTAGAGTTCGAGCAACCGGTGGTGACGGACGATCTCCAGCGCGGTCTTCTCACCCGCCGGCGTCAATCGAACCCCCTGGTAGCGCTCGTAGGTGAGCAACTGCAGCCCGGCGAGCTTTTTGAGCATTGCCGTAACGGAAGCCGAGGCCACCCCCATCTGGTCGGCGATCGCAGACGTAGCCGCCCGGTCCTCGCGTTCGAGGACTTCGTAGATCACCTTCAGATAATTCTCCATTGACTGGCTGAGCAACGCATTCTCCTCGTTTACAGACTTCTAATATATAACTAAATATATATTTAGTTGCAACTAAAAAATAATACCCGCAAACATCCCCCACTGGTCAGCTACTCGGCGACACGCGGAATGCCATGGCGGAGAATTCGTCGCCGGGTAACGACTATTTTGGCGAAGCCATCTGAACTTTGATCCGTAAAACCAATTGCAACATAAAGGGTTGCCCACACAAGTGTATGCCACTACGGCGAATGCAACCTTTTGTCGCCGCCCGCCGTCTTATATGCCAGAGAAGCGGGGCCCCACACGGCGGCGGATCCGGTTCGCAGCAAGACTACCTGTCAATTATCGAAACAGACCATCCGGAAGTGAGATTTCTGTGGGAGGGCAAATGAAACCTTATTGGCGAAACGAGAGAGTTTCAAGGTTTCTGACGGGCGCACTGTGCATAGTGGTCGCACTCGCCGCCGGCTCGTCGGCGGCACAGGCGAACAAATCGGCCGACGACGTGGAGGATACGGCGGCAACCAACGGGGTACCCGATCCCGCGACGTTCACACCAAACAAAGACATTATGTTCCATATCGGACGGGCCGCGGAAAAGCCGAGAATCGACGGCGTCCTCGACGACGCGATCTGGAACTCGGCGATCAGGCTCGGCAACTTCAGCGAAATCAGTCCGGGCGAAAACGTCGAGCCGAGCGTACAGACCGAGGCGTTGTTTGCCTACGACCAGGACAACCTCTACGTCGCCTTTATCTGCCACGACGACCCTGCGACCATTCGCGCGTCGATCACCGACCGGGACGCGATGTTCCGCGACGACTACGTCGGCATCATGATCGATACTTTCAGCGATCAGCAAAACGCGTACGAATTCTTCGTCAACCCCTACGGCGTCCAGGGCGACCTGAGGCGTACGGGACACCGGGAAGACTCGAGTTACGACGCGGTGTGGTATTCGGGCGGCAGGATAAACGGCGACGGCTGGACGGCCGAGATGTCGATACCGTTCCGGAGCCTTCGCTTCCCCGACACTCCCAGCCAGAACTGGGGCCTGCATGTCATCCGGACGAGACCGCGCGACAGCCGCGAGCAGCACTCGTGGGTGCCGATCTCGCGCGACGAGAACTGCTTGTTCTGCAGCGCCGGCACGATCAACGGGCTCGTAGGCATCAACCAGGGCAAGA
>CBDVDJ010000640.1:0-2235 GCA_965372695.1 uncultured bacterium | reverse complement strand
CGGTGGGGATGTCCATGTCGTCCCCGGCCACCCGCGTCCGAACCCGCACACGGACGTCGTCGGCAACCGCGTATATAATGTATTCGAGCTCGAACCGCGTTTCACAGCCGGCCAGATCGAGGCAGTCGACACCGGCGATATCGAGCAGCATGTCGAATCCCTTGTCCCGGTGCAGCCACGCGAGGACGTCGTGGACGACGTCCCTGTCGGCGTCGAGCACCAGTTCGTCGAAAGAACGGTCGACCGCCAGGCCGCCGAACTTCGTTTTTGCCTCTTCAACGAGGGCGTCGTGCTTTGCTTTTTCGCTCATTCGTCCTGCATCTTCGGGTCGACTTCGTGGCGTCTCTCGACGCCTCGTCTGGTGACCGGTTCCTTGTCGATGCGCTGCTGCATTTTTATCAGCGCGTCGAATATGGCGTCGGGCCGCGGTGGGCACCCGGGGATGAACACATCGACGGGGATGACCTGTTCGATTCCCTGCACGGTGGCGTAGTTGTCGTAGAATCCGCCGGAGCACGCGCATGCGCCCATCGAAATCACGTACTTGGGTTCGGGCATCTGGTCGTAGATGCGCTTCATCGCCGGCGCGAGCTTGTAGTTGATCGTCCCCGCAACCAGCATCAGGTCGGCCTGTCGCGGCGAGAAGCGCACCAGCTCGGCGCCAAATCGGGAAATATCGAACTGGGCGGCCACCGAACCCATAAACTCGATCGCGCAGCACGCCGTCCCGAACGGGAGCGGCCACAGCGAGTTCTTGCGCGCCCACCTGACGACATCGTCGATGCGGGTGAGGATGATCCCTGACTCATTCTTGGTAACCGGGGTCGCGTCTACTCCCACTCCAGGGCTCCCTTCTTCCAGACGTAGAACAATCCGAGTAATAGAATGAACAGAAAGACCGTCATCTCGACGAATCCGAAGAGCCCGAGTTTCCTGAAAAGGACGGCCCACGGATAGATGAAGACGGCTTCGATATCAAAGATGACGAATAAAAGTGCGACGAGGAAGAATTTGACGGAGTACCGGTGGCGCGGCTCGCCGACGGGATCGGCCCCGCACTCGAACATCTCCATTTTGCGCTGGGTCGACTGGCGGGGTCCGGTGAATCCGGCGATGAACAACATCAACACCGGGATGAACAGTGCCAGGCCGAAGAGCAGGAGAACAGGCGCGTATTTGAGAGCGATATCCATTAAATAACCTCTCTCGACGGCCGGCCCGGCGGGGGGGGATCCGGTCGGTCAGAGGCAACGTTTTATTACGTGTGTAAATTTGAGGGACTGGCTCCGGACGGCATTGCCGTGGCCGGGAATTGCTTGTGCTATATTTCACAAAACGGCGCACGCCGCACCGTTTTGGCTACGCTATCCCGAATCTTCGTTTGTGTCAAGCGATTTCCGGAAGATATAACTGTCTTTATTGTAATGGATTGGGGACGATGTGGCCGGAAATGGCGCGATGTGTTAAAGTGGGCGTCGAATAGCGGACCTCAACAGGAGCGTACGGTTGTGGCATACAGGAAGCGGTTGGGTGTATTCGTCAAAGTACCCGAACCGGGCAGGGTCAAAACCCGGTTGACCCCTCCCCTCTCCGGCGAAGAGGCCTGCCGGCTCTATACCGCGTTCATTACCGATCTGTCTGGACGCCTGTCGAGGATCAAAAAGCTCAGCGGCACGGTGTTTTACCACGGGGACGACCCGGACAAGCTAACCAGTTTGATTCCAAAGAGTTATACAACCACCCCCCAGCAAGGCGGCAACCTGGGCGAACGCCTCGCCTCGGCCTTCGACGAGCTCCTCGCTGGCGACGGCGAAACCGCCGTCATTATAGGCTCCGACAGCCCCGACCTTCCCGTCCAGTACATCAAGCGGGCTTTTCTCAAGCTCAAGCACAAGGACGTCGTCCTGGGCCCGGCCGCCGACGGCGGCTATTATCTCGTGGGCTTGAGGAAGCCAGCCCCGGCGATTTTCGAGGACATCGAGTGGGGCGGCCCGACCGTGCTGTCCCGAACGATTGAACGCATTCAGTCACAAGGCCTTACACTGTCGTTACTCCCGCTGTGGTACGACATCGATACCCCGGCTTCCCTCCGGTTGCTCCACGACCTGATACGGGCCCGAAAGGTCGAGGGGAGCGGGCGCCTCATGGCGACGGAAGCGGTCCTGGACTCGCTATCCGGAGACGGCACCACCTGAGACCAGGCCTCCCCTCATGTTCCTCCCGCTCAAAGACATC
>CBDVDJ010000639.1:0-2241 GCA_965372695.1 uncultured bacterium | reverse complement strand
CCGCTTCGATTCGGCGGGGGGTTGAGGATCCGGATCCTGGAGGCGATGATGGCCGGAGCGCCGGTGGTGTGTACCCGGGTGGCCATTGCCGGCATGGAATTCGAGCCGGATCGCGACTTTCTCCTGGCCGACGAACCCGTCGACCTCGCCGCCCAGATCAAGCGCCTGTTGGCCGATCCTGCCCTCGTGGAATCGCTCTCCCGGAGTGCCGCCGCCGTCGTGGCACAACGTTACGACGCTAAAGTCCAATCCGACCGCTGCTTGAAGCTGTTTCATTATATCACAACTAATCAGAAATAACGGTGTCGTCGAAGCGGCGCCCGACGGCTCCAGGAGCCGGGAAGTTTTGACTGGAATTGGGATTACGCTTGTGTTACAATAAACCACTCGCGTCAGGGGGAGGAATACTCTTAACATCTTTAGGGCGTCAGCGATGGGGCAGAACCAAAGAGTACCTTTCGTGGACCTGAGCGCCCAGCTCACGGGTCTACGCAGTGAGATCGACGCGGCGATCCAACGGACACTCGATTCTACCGATTTTGTTCTCGGCAGGCAGTTGAGCGAATTCGAAGGCGAGTTTGCAAAATATTGTGACTGCGAATACGCGATCGGTGTGAGTTCCGGGACGGCCGCGCTGCATCTTATACTGGAGGTATTGGGGATCGGTCGCGGCGACGAGGTGATTACGGTATCGAACACCTTTGTCGCCACTGTCGAAGCGATCCTTTATACCGGTGCGACCCCGGTATTTGCCGACGTTGATGAAGATTCATACTGTATTGATCCCGTCGCGATCGAACGGGCCATCACTCCGAACACCAGAGCAATACTTCCCGTCCACATATACGGCCAGCCGTGCGACATGGAGTCTATCCTGGCCATTGCCAGCAAGCACAAGCTGCACGTGGTCGAGGACGCCTGCCAGGCGCACGGCGCGACGTTCATGGGAAGGAAAGTAGGATCGTTCGGGGTAGCCGCGGCGTTTTCGTTTTATCCGACGAAAAACCTCGGGGCCCTCGGCGACGCCGGTGCTGTAACGACGAATGACGGAGAAATCGCCCGCAAGCTGCGTGCGCTCCGGCATCACGCGCAGTTCGAGCCGAATGTGTTCTCTGGCGTCGGCTATAACTGTCGTCTTGACTCGATCCAGGCAGCGGTTCTCGGAGTGAAACTCCGCCGCCTGGATTCGTGGAACGAGCGCCGCCGGTCGATTGCCAAACGGTACCGCGAGAAGTTGAAGGGGAATGACTATTCGTTTCAAAAACCTGTTTCCGGGTCCGTGCCGACTTTTCACATTATGGCGGCGCGGCACTCGAAACGGCACGTAGTCCAGGAGTATCTGGATGGTGCGGGTGTCGGATGGGGGAGACATATCGCGACGCCCATTCATGAACAGCCGGGATATTCTCACCTGGTGAGAAACGGCGAACGCTTTCCGGTGGTGGAAGCGCTTTCGCGGGAGTTGATATCTCTGCCGGTATATCCCGAACTGTCGGACGAGCAGGTTGACTACGTAGTGGAAGTCCTGGGAAGAGTGGAAGTTTCGGTTTGAGCAGACCCCCAACCCCGAAGGACCAGCAACTGTGAAAAAAATCATCGCCGAATACGGACTTGCCGACGAAAAGGTTATCCCGTTTCCACACCTCGAAGCCGTCGCCGGTGGAGGTGCGCCGAATGCCTTGACCCTGCCCCGGTCGTATTTTGGCCTCGGGTTAAAGCGCGTCGTAGATGCATTGTTTTCGCTGTTCGTACTCGTTTTTGGCCTCCCGTTTATCTGCTCATCGCGGCACTGATAAAACTCACGTCCGAAGGTCCCGTCCTGTTCGAACAGGAGCGGATCGGTATGGACGGGATGCCGTTCAAGTTCTTCAAGTTCAGGACCATGACGGTGGGCAACAACGACGTTTCCCACCGTGATTTCGCCAAGGATTTTATCAAGGGACAGACGAAAGGTCTCGTCGACGGCGGCAGGCGACAGAGGGTGTTCAAGATGCCCACCGATCCGCGGGTGACGTCGATTGGTAAATTCTTGCGGCGAACCAGTCTTGACGAACTTCCGCAGTTCATAAACGTTCTCAAAGGGGAGATGACTCTGGTTGGGCCCCGCCCACCTCTGGCGTACGAGCTTCCGCACTACCAGGAGTGGCACAAGAAGCGGCTCACCGTAAAGCCGGGCCTCACGGGATTGTGGCAGGTCAGCGGCCGCAGCACGGTCCCGTTCGATGAAATGGTACGGCTCGA
>CBDVDJ010000638.1:0-2248 GCA_965372695.1 uncultured bacterium | reverse complement strand
ACCACAACACGATGCAACTGGCGGCCGCGCTCGAGGCGATCAAACTCGACGAGTCACTGGCCGAAGGGCACGTCGCCCTCGCCGACTACTACTATCTCAAGGCATTCGATTGGACTGCCGCCGAAATGGCGTTCAGACGGGCCCTCGAACTCGAGCCGGGGAACGCGATCGCTCATAACTCTTACGGGCTTTTTTTGATCCTGTGGGAGCGCTACGACGAGGGGATCGAGCACCTGCAGAGGGCCAGGGACCTGGACCCTTTGAGCTGGGAAGCCAATCGCGAACTGGGGCTGGGATACGCGAACTCGCATCGCTATGAAGAAGGAATCGACTATCTCCTCGAATTGCGGAAGCGATTTCCCGACGAATACTTTACGGAGCTTTTCCTGGCCTTCTGCTACAGCGGAAAGGGCCTCCACGAAGAAGCCATCGCCACCCTGGAAAACCTCTACGCCGACGCGGACAATGACAACTGGAAGGTCAATTACTCCGGGATTTACGCCCGGGCGGGCTTCGCCGATGAGGCTCTCCGCCTTCTGGATCAACTCAAGTCGGGGGATTGGGGAAAAACCGCCGTCTTCCGTGGGGAATTCCTGGTATACTCCGAACTGGGCCGGTACGACGAGGCCATCGCCGCCGCCGAGAGTCTCTACGTGTATTATCCGATTCTCGCACTCTATCTCACCGCCGAACCCCTGCCACCCGACTTTCTCGCGGACCCGCGATACCAGAAGTTCCTGGATCACTTTGGACTTTGAGCCGTCTAGTCGTCGCTGCGGCCGCCAATCAAGCCCAGGCGCATCTCCCAGTACAACAGTGTGAGCAGCGAAGTGATGAAGGCCGCGACGTACGTCATCGCCGCCGCGTTGAGAACCTTGCGCGCTCCGGCGAGCTCGTCGGGGTTCATGTAGCTGCCCTGCTGGAGCGTGGCCAGCGCCCGTTTGCTCGCGTCGAATTCGACGGGCAGCGTGACCAGGGTGAACACGGTCGTGGTGGCGAATAGCAGAATGCCGATCGTCGCCATGGCCCCGCCGTTCGGCGTCGCCACCCCCCCCATGAACACGGCCATGATGAGGACGAATATGGAGATCCCGCCGCCGAGGTTGGCCACGGGCACCCACGCCGAACGGAACTTGAGCATCGCGTACCCGTGGGCGTCCTGGATCGCGTGCCCCACTTCGTGGGCGGCGACGCCGCACGCCGACATCGACGCGCTGTCGTAAACGGATTCACTCAGCCGCAGTATCTTGGTCCGGGGGTTGTAGTAGTCGGTGAGCTTTCCCGGGACGCGTTCGACGGTCACATTCCCGATGCCGTTGTCGCGCAGGATCGACCGGGCCACGTCTGCGCCGGTCATTCCGCGTTGAGTCGTGTATTTGCTGTATTTGCTGAAGGTCCTTTTGGTTTTAGTGCTGGCCCAGAAGCTCAGCAGCATGCCGGCGCCGATGACCAGCCAGTACAACGGATCAAATAACATGGTCTGTATCCTCCATCGATATCAGGTTCCCTCTCAATATATATGGTGACGGCACGACAGTCGACTTGAGAATCTGTAAGCATCTGTTACAATTGTCGCTATGCCGCTGCGCAAGAAGATCCTCTTTACCGCTGTGCTCGTCACCGTCTCCGGGCTGCTCACGTTCTTCGCCGCCGAGCTCATCCTCCGCGTCGCCCCGATACCGGGGATCGGATACCACACCACGTATTACGACGAACTGACGGGCGGGCACCTCTACCCGAACACGACCAAGTGGTACCGCAGCGCACGCGGCGACCTCGTCAAAAGAAAAGTCAACTCCCGGGGTTTCCTCGACGTCGACCACGACGTCGACAAGGCGCCGCGCACGGCGCGGATCGGTTTCTTCGGCGATTCGTACACCGAGGCCGGACAGGTGGCGATCGAAAACACTTTCTTCCGGCTGATCGAGGACGGGTTGAACGAAGCCCTTGCGGCGGGCTCCGCAGCGCCGGCGGGGCGAAACGGGCCGGTGGACAGATTCGAAACACTGGCGTTCGGGATCTCGGGCCGCAGCGCGTTGCAGTCGTGGCTCGAATGCACCCGCTGGATGGAGCCCCTCGACCTCGACATCGTCGTTTACGTGTTCTGCGAAAACGACGTGAGCGACCAGATCCGCGCCCTCAACCCGGCGCAGGGAATTCCCTTCGCCTATCTCGACGGCGAGTCGTTCGCAATCGACAACTCGTTTCGCGAGAGATACCGGCGCAAGACGACGTGGTGGCACCGGTC
>CBDVDJ010000637.1:0-2263 GCA_965372695.1 uncultured bacterium | reverse complement strand
CGCCCAGATGGGAACGCCCTTTTCGGCGTCGGCGACCATCGTCCGGAACTTATACATTCTGAAAGGTTTACCGAAGCTCACGGCGAAACGCCGGTCTTTATCCCGACGATCGGAACCACGATAGTTGCGCGAACGCCGGCGGTCGGTGGTGCGGCGGTTGAGCCCGACCCGCTCCTGGACGAAAAGGACGGCGCCCGGCGACGTCACCTTGACCACCAGCGCGGCGATTAACATCAGGGGCGACAGAATCATCAGGGCGACGGAGCTGAGAAGCACGTCGAGCAACCGCTTCCACGGCAGCCCGTCCACGACCCGGCTGACCTGTTCCGGCGCCAGGTGGAAGTTCGAACCACTGCTGTAGTCCCTGTCAAGAACCGCCGCGGAGGAAATCTCCAGGTTTGTAGTATTGGCAGGTGCCCCGTTTCCATACAATGTCATCGTTAAGCCCGTCCAGGATAAGCTCTAGGTGTATTATGTCTGGTATTTCTGTCAGGATTTGAACTGCCGCGGGTGAGAAGTGCGATCTGCTCACTGCGGCTGGACGTGATTTTATAAAGCATTTTCAATGCCAGATCATTGTCAACATTTCCTTACACATCCCTGCCCGCCACCGAACGCCGTAACGCATTGTGAAATAGCACCATACATGTCCACGAGCCGGCCGGCCGGTGGTTCCCCGGCAACTGTAATTCCTTATCCTGTAATCAGTTTTGTGAATTTCACGCAGACGTAGTCGGCGCGTATGCCATAACCGGCTTTATGACAGCGGGTTATACGTTTCCAGGGAAAACGGCGTCGATGGGGGAAAACGCGCAGATACGCGCATGATTAAGGGTTTGCGGGATATCTTCACGGATGGGACAAATCTCGAGGCGGAAATTACCGGGCAGGAACCTCGACGAGGCTGAATTTCTGTCCGGACTTCCTGAATTTGTTGATCGCCTTCACGGCGTCCTCGCGATTGTCGTACCGGCCGACGATCACGCGGTATTTGCTCCCGAACTGCTGGACCGTCGCCGGAATATCCAGGACTTCGTACGAGCGCGCCTCCGCGCGTGCACTCGATTCCCAGCCGTGTATGCCGGCCACGACGAGGTAGGCCATGACCGATGCCGGAACGGGCGCTCCTGTGCGCGGGTCTCCCGCCGGCGCGACAACGGGCGCCGCCAGGGCGGGCTCGACAGCCTGGGGTACGCCGTCGGGCGTCGGACCGGAGTCGGCCCTTTCGAGATCATCCCGATAGGTTCGTGAGTCTCCATTGGCCCCGGGGGAGAAGACGACCGAGAACGTGTGAGTGCTGGAGAAGTACTCGTGGGGGGTATAGGCGTAATCTATGGAGATTTTGTGGTAGTGGATGCCGAAACCCGCGTCGAGCCTCAGATTGTCGCTCTGAGAGCCCGACACGTCCTTCAGGGCCGCCTTGATAGAAAAAAGGTGATAGGGACGGTAATCGGCGGCGATTTCGAGGCGTGTCGGGGCTGCCGACGACATGACCACCTGGGCACCGGCGTAGAGCTGTCCGGGGCCCGCGTTGAACATCCTGGCCAGGCCGGCCATGTTCTGGCTGTCGACCTCGTAATCGGCGTCACTGAACGACACCCGGCCGCCGACGTTACGGGCGGCGGCATGAACCAGGTATTGTCCCCGCTCGAATGAGGCCCCGAGGTTGAAGGCGTATCCGTTGCCGTCCTGGGGGTAGAGGTGCTGCCGGAACCACGTGCCACCGAGACCCAGCGACAGGCCGAATGGAAAGCGTTTGGCGAAGGCGCCGGTGACGCCGAGGTCGTAATAACTTTCCTCGGACACCACGTTGAGAGCGTCGTCGAAGCCCTGCAGGTCGCCCGAGTACAAAAATCGGGTCCCCAGCGAGAAGTTGTACCCCCGGCCGAACGGAAATGCGGCGCTGGCCGCGCTGAGGCGCATATCTTCGAGCCAGTTGGCCGTGGTAAAAAAGACCTCGGAACTGGAGACGGTGGCCAGAAAAGCAGGGTTGGAAAACAGCAGAGAAGCGTCGGGGTCCATACCGACCACGGCGTCCGTCGAAGAGATCAGCCGCGCCCCCACGGGGATGCCCAGAAACGGCGCCCCGTAAGTCCCCGCGTCCTCATCACCCGCCAGGGCTGCTCCCGTCAATCCGGGGCCGGCCAGAAGAGCCGTTACCATAACAGCCAACAGACAGCGCTTCAGTACTTCGGTCACCATGCTGTGTACCTCTGGTGTAATGTGCTTTGTGGATCCCTTTTGCCTGTGGCCAGAACAGCAA
>CBDVDJ010000636.1:0-2265 GCA_965372695.1 uncultured bacterium | reverse complement strand
CTCCGCGGCCGCCTCGAAGAACGCGCCCTCTTCGAAAAGGCCCACGGCGAGACGATTCGATGTCTCCAGTGGCGGATCACCTGCGAAGGGCCGTGCGACTACATCCTGATCAACGTCGCACTCACCCGGGCGGTGCGCGATGCGGGCGGAGCCGTCCGCCACAGCGAGGAGATCGACCACGGCGAGACGTTTCTGTTCACCGTCGGCACGAACAATTTCGACACCCACCGGTTGCGCTTCGTCAAGGCCGGCCAGAAGGCGGCCGCGCGCGACGAGCCGCGTTACCCCCGCGTCGCGATCGTCATAGACGACCTGGGGTACTCGCGAAACGGCGTCGTTACCGATCTGCTCTCGCTCGACCTCCCGCTCACCATCGCCGTGCTGCCCACGCTTCCGTACTCGGCTTTCGCGCTCGAGCGCGCCCAGAGCCAGGGCAAGTGCACGATCCTCCACCTCCCCATGGAGCCGGACGGGACCCGGGGCTCCGACCTGGAGATGGTCACGACGGGAATGGACGAAACGGAGATCGAGCGGCTGGTCCGGCGCTATATCAACAGCCTCCCGGGCATCGAGGGGGTCAACAACCACCAGGGGTCCCGAGCCACGGCCGACCCGAGGGTGATGACGGCGGTGCTGGAAGCGATTCGAAAAGAACGCCTGTTTTTCTTCGATTCTTTGACTTCGAACAAATCGGTCGCCTATAATACGGCGAGAGAGCTGGGGGTCGCGACCGCCCGCAACAGCCTGTTTATCGACGCCGACACCGAGGAGGCGGAAGTGGTGGAGCGCCGGATCCGGCAGTTGGTGTCGATGGCGCGTGCGAACGGATCGGCGGTCGGTATCGGCCATCCGCGGCGCTGGACGGTGGATGCGCTCCGGAACAGCAAGACGTTTCTCGAAAACACCGACATCGAACTGGTATTCTTGTCAGACATTGTAGAGTAGCTATTCATCAGGAGGCCCGAAAATGGTCCGACTGGGAGTCAACGTCGACCACGTTGCCACGATCAGAGAAGCCCGCAAGACGTACGAACCGGACCCGGTGAGCGCCGCCGTGGCGGCGGAAATGGCCGGAGCCGACCAGATCACGGCCCACCTGCGCGAAGACCGGCGCCACATACAGAACCGTGATATCCGCCTCATCCGCGAGGTGGCCAAGACGGCGCTCAACCTGGAGATGGCGGCCACGGCGGAGATGCAGGAAATCGCCCTGGCGCTCAAGCCGGACTCGGTCTGCGTCGTGCCGGAAAAGCGCGAAGAAGTGACGACCGAGGGCGGTCTCGACCTGACCGGCGTGTCGGATAACCTTTCCGAACTGGTTGCCACGCTCAAGGATGCCGACATCGTGGTAGTCGCGTTCATCGACCCGGCCATGGAGCAGATCCAGCAGGCGGCCCGGCTCGGATTCGACGCCGTCGAGATCCACACGGGCTCCTACGCCAACGCGGCCCCGCCCGCGAGGCCGGGAGAGCTCGAGAAGATCCGCGGCGCGGCCGAATCGGCACGGCGGCTGGGGCTCCGCGTCCACGCGGGACACGGGCTCAACTACCACAATACGGCCGGCATCCTCGAAATCGAAGAAATCGAGGAGCTCAACATCGGCCACGCGATCGTCGCCCGGGCCGTCTTTACCGGCCTCGAACGCGCCGTCCGCGACATGCTCACGATAATGGGGCGGACCTGACGGGCGGCCGATGGGCCCCCCTTTAATTACCCGTCGGATCGCGCTAAGTGCCCAAATTCGCACCTTTTCCGGTTGACTATGCCGGTTCGTCGTGTATAATTTCCCTTTACTTTGAAATCCGGCCTGACAACCCTGCCGTCTCGGAACTCGTTCAGCAACACCGTAGGATGAGAAGTCTCGGGAGGGGTGGCGTCCGCCCGGACAGGCCGATTCACCCGCCAGGAAATCATGTGAGATCGCGGAAAAGCGCGAGAGGTAACGAATGCAGAAGTGGAAGATACTCATCATTTTCGCCGTCATCGGCTACAGCCTCTACTCGCTCTACCCGAGCGTGGCCTTTTACAGGCTCGACGATGACCAGAAAGAACGACTGTCGTCTGAGAAGCTCGACAAATACCTCGGTTCCGTCATCAAGCTCGGCCTCGACCTCCAGGGCGGTATGTATATCGTCCTCGAAGTAGACGATTCCAAACTCGACGACAACTCCAGGAAGGATGCGCCCGACCGCGTCATGGAAATCCTTCGCAACCGCGTCGACCAGTTCGGCGTTTCAGAGCCCGTAATTCAGCGGCAGGGCGACA
>CBDVDJ010000635.1:0-2272 GCA_965372695.1 uncultured bacterium | reverse complement strand
GTTCAGGACCCGGACGGCGTTTTCCTTGTCGTCCAGCACCGCCGAGTAAATCACCGCGCTTTTCAATACCCCCGCCACCGAACTGACCTCATCCCACTCGTCCGACCGGTCCTCGAGGAGTTTCGCGACCTCCTTCGCCTGGCCCATCGCGAGGTAGTTCTCTATGAGGAAATCCTCCACAAGCAGGCGATCGCCCCGGTATTTGCTCGTGCGGTCTATCAGCGACAGGTAGAACTCCGTAGCCCTTCGCAGGTTTCGTTCCGCCAGCTCCGGTTCGCCCCTGTCGATGTAGTGCCTCGTGATCACGAGCGGAGCTTCGACGGCGGCCGCCGTCTGGGGGTATAGCCGCGAAACACGCCGCAGCAGCGGTAGCGCCTCGTCCCATCGCCCATCCCGCTCGAGATAGGTCGCTCGCGTCAGCATCGCCCGCGCGGCGACCTCGGGGGGAACGCCGTCTTTCCCCCCCTCGAGTTCCCGCAACATTTCCAGCCCCTTGCGCCGGTTGCCGTCCTCGAGCTCCTGTACAGCGATGTTGAACGCGGCGCCGCAAGCGGACGGCGTGCCGGGACGGGTCCGGACGAGTTCTTCAAATACAGCCCGGCCCGCGCGCCGGTCTCCGAGCGCGTTGGCCAGGATTTCGCCTTTGAGCAACAGGATCTCTCCGTGGCGATCCTCGAATACCGGATTGACGACGAGACGATCGATATCGGCCAGCGCTTCGCTCCACTGTTCGCTCTGGAGCCGCAGCATCACGCGCGAGTAAATCGCCTTGGCCGCGATAGGCCGTTCCGGCCACGTGACCTCGATACGGGTGTAAAAATCCTCGGCTTCTTCATAGAATGCCTCGTAGCGCGCCGTGTCTTCTTCATCGGCGTACAACCGAATGAGGACGAGCGGAATGCTCAGGTACACATCGGCGACCTGCTGCTCGCCCGACCAGAAACGGTCATTGCCGTTGATTTCGGCATAGATTGCCTCGCAGTTCTTCTCCAGTACGTCGGAATCGCCGGAGAGGTACAGCGTGCGGGCGAGGTTGAGACGGATGTCGAGAAGTTTGTCGAAGTCGAGATCCGGCGAACCCAGCGTGTAGGCGTAGGTGGCCCCCGCTTCGTTGTACTGTTCGCCAAGAAAGTAGAGGTTGGCCAGCGCGATACTCGACACCAGCTGGATCCGCCGGATATCAGCGACAACGCCCGGATCCCAACCGTCGGGTACTCCGGCCGCCAGCGGGTCAAAGGCTGCGACGGCGTTGAAGCGCTCGATCGCCAGGGCCAGGTCGTGTTGCGAAGCCCTGATGAACGCAATATTGATTTTGCGTTCCTGAACCTGGGCCTCCCACACCAACCGCTCGAGAGAATACCGCGCGTTCACATCGTCCTGGGAACGGCATCCAGGCAGCACCACCGCGGCGATGACACCGGCGACCAGGGCGAAATTTGCTCGAGTGATCCCCCTCATCCCAGTTCCTCCGGCCTTCCGCCTGCGACCACCGAGGTGGTGGCCGCAAAGAGAAAATAACTGGTCGCGATTTCGACTACGATGCCGGCGGCGAGGAGTACGAATACGAGCTCCGGGTCGAACTTCTGTACGACCTTGTCGGCTCGCTGCACCAGGTAGTCGATCGGCAGGTGGATCAGAAAAACGGTAGAAACCACGAATGACGTCAACCCGAGATGCCGGCGTCCGAAGCCGACGCTCGCAGCCAGTGCCTCGAGGGGGTTTGCCGTGCGAACGACGAGAAAGTAGACCGAGTAGACGATCAATGACTGGACGACCACAATGGCGACGACCCCGGCGAGCGACACGATACTGGCGGCCCTGGGATGCGCGATAACGCCCGCGAGGGACGACGCCAGCAACTGCAGCCCGGTGACGGAGACCACATACACGACTCCCAGAACGATCAGCGCCGGGATCAGTGATTTCACGGACCGGCGCTGGCGTCTGTCGATCTCGACCCCTGCACGCTCGTGGTGCTCGACCATGAGTGAGACGGCCCAGCCGTACAGGCCGAAACCGGCGACGATGACCAGCGGCAGATACACGATGTGATACAGCCGCGGCAGCAGGATGAGGTGCATCGGGTAATGGAGCGCCTCATCTCCGCCGAGCAGTTCGACGACCGGAACCATCAGCGTCGCCAGCGGCGGCACATGGAATAAGGCAAGGCATACAAGGACGAGAAACTGGATCGCCGCGAAGATGATGAACGGCGCAATCACGCTCGGGGTGCGGAGCATCCAGATCGTGTCCTCCCACGACCTCGTATATT
>CBDVDJ010000634.1:0-2280 GCA_965372695.1 uncultured bacterium | reverse complement strand
TTGCCTGTCACACCCGCAGGGTGATGAAATGTGAATTAATGGTGGTCAGGACGGGTGAATTAAACTTACTTTTCGTCTATGGACTCGATTCGTGACAACGTCATGCGGGCGCGGGAGCGGATAGCCGCGGCACTCGAGAGATCGGGCCGATCGGGAGATGATGTCACCCTGGTGGGGGTGACGAAAACGTGGGGGGCGGACATGGTGGACGCCCTCGTCGACGCCGGTATCGAGGACGTCGGTGAGAACCGCATACAGGAGTTCCTCGCTAAACAAGGTGACGTGTCGCGCAATTGCCGGTGGCACATGATCGGGCACCTGCAGCGTAACAAGGCGGTCAAAGCCGTCGGGTGCTTTTACTGCGTCCAGTCGCTCGACAGCCTCCGGATCGCCGGGGCGCTCGACCGGATCGGGCGGGAACGAGGGGTTACCACGCGCGCGCTGCTCCAGGTGAACACATCCGGTGAGAGTTCGAAACACGGTTTTGCGGAGGACGAGGCGGGGGACGGGGCGGCGCAGATTGCCGCGCTGGGCGCGATCGACCTGGTGGGATTGATGACGATTGGTCCGGTGACCATGGATCCGGCCGGGACCCGGCTGTGCTTCCGCCGGCTGTTCGGGCTTCGCGAGCGGATCCGCCGGTCGACGGGGCTCAAGCTGCCCGAGTTGAGCATGGGAATGAGCGGGGACTTTGAAATGGCGATCGAGGAGGGGGCGACGGTCGTCCGGCTGGGCACCGTCCTGACGGGGACGAGAGTCCGCTGAGACCGGGATAGTGACGGGGTGAAAAAATATTTACCATCGAGATCCGATTTGTGTGGCCTCGGCCCCGCGAAGCCGGAAGTGGCCGGTGGGGTAACGTGTTGCAAGTAAAGAAAATAAAAGTTTTTTGTTTGTTTGTCTCTCGGCCTCCGAATTGGCGTGCGAATTGCTTTTTGCACGATTGCTAGCGGGGGAGAATAACGACCGGTCCGGGCGCCCGTCCCGGACTAAACACAATCCGTCTGGAGGATTCGATATGCGTATCACACCGTTGGACATTCGTAAGCAGGAATTTCGCAAGGCGATGAGGGGACTGGATGCCGAAGAGGTTTACGCGTTTCTGTCCACGGTGGGCGACGAGTACGAGGCGATCCTGAATGACAACAAGGCGCTGCGCGAACGGGTCCTGGAACTGGACGACAAGGTTCAGGAGTACCGGTCGTTGGAAAGGACGCTGCGAGACACGCTTATCACGGCCGAACGGGTGACGGTCGAAGCGAAGGACAACGCGCGACGCGAAGCGAACCTCATTATCAAAGAAGCCCAGCTCGAGGCGGAAAGAGCGCTGAGGGACATCAAGAGCGAGGCCATGAAACTTCGCCAGGAGGTCTCACAGCTGCGCGGCCAGCGCGAGAGCTACCTCGGCCGGATGAAAGTGATCGCCGAGTCGCTGCTCAAGTTCATCGAAGGGGTCGAAGTCGATTTTTACGAGGAAGACGACGCGTATCAGTCTCAGATGCCCGCCCCGTCAACGATAGCGCCCGTGTCGACGCTGGAGGATCCGCCGCCCGCGGCCGCCGGCAACCTGTTCAACGCGGCCGAACCCGCCGCCGATCAGTCTCCCCGGGTAACCCCCGGCGTTCCGTCCGGTCTGGGCGATCTCCCGCCGGTCCCTCCGGTTCGGATGGCCCCGCCCGTCGAGCCCCGGGAAGTGCGCGAGCCCCGAAACGAAGGTAATACCCAGGAGACACTCGCCGACATCAACTCGGTCATCGAAAAAATGGCGGACGGGCAGAAAGAGCTCCTCGGCCATTGGCCCGGCGAAGTCCCCCGAGGAGGCGTAGTCCCCGAGGGGGGCGCAGTCCCCGAAGGGGGCGCAGTCCCCGCGCAGTCCCCGCAGGGGGAAGGGGGCGCAGCACCCGCGGGACACGACCGGTCCGCGGAGCCCGCGCAATTCGAGCCGATACCGTCGTCACCGATCGGAACGATGGTAAGCGAACCGCACTTCGACGAACCGCCCAGGGCCCTCGAGGCGACCACCGACGATCCGACACCGGCGCAAGGCGTGCCGCTCGGGCAACTGGAGTCGAAATCGCCGAACGGCCCCGAAATTACCAGCGAGATATCTCTCGATCAGATCCGGCGCGACCTCGAACGCCGGATAAAGCGGGAAAAGAAGGGGAACTGACCGTCTATCGGTTTTCAGCGTCTTGGGAATCGCCGGCACGCATCCCGGGCCGGCGTTTTTCGTTTTACTGGGCACGGACTTCTGATAAACTCCGGTGTTTGTCAATCAGA
>CBDVDJ010000633.1:0-2284 GCA_965372695.1 uncultured bacterium | reverse complement strand
AAAGGGACCCCGCCGGACCTGATCGTGTATCTCGGCGACCTCGACTGGCGCAGCGCGGGGACGATCGGCAACCGCGCGATCCACATATTCGAAAACGACACGGGCCCCGACGACGCCAACCACGCGCAGGAAGGCATCTTCATCTGGTCCAACCGCGGCAGCGGCACTCTCGCCATGGCCGCGGACAAGGTTTCCATCTACGACATTACTCCGTCGATCCTGGACTTCTACGGCATCCCGGTGCCCGAAGACATGGTCGGCAAAGTGATCTGACAACTGGAGGGCGACATGAAAGGCTTTACGTTATGGCTGACGGGTCTTCCCTGTTCCGGCAAAACCACCCTGGCCAAAGCCGTGGAAGAAACGCTGCTCGAACGCGGACTGCCCGTCGAGGTATTCGACGGCGATGATATCCGCACCAACCTCACCAGGGGACTGGGTTTTTCGCGCGAGGACAGGGACACGAACATCCGGCGCGTCGGATACGTATGCGACCTGCTCACCCGCAACGGCGTCGTCTCGATCGCGGCCGTGATCTCGCCCTACCAGGCGATTCGCGATGAAGTCCGCCAGACCATCGGCCGCTTTGTCGAGGTGTTTGTCGACGCGCCGATCGAGAAGCTCATCGAGCGCGACGTCAAGGGGATGTACAAGAAGGCGATCGCCGGTGAAATCAAAAACTTCACCGGCATCGACGACCCTTATGAGACGCCGGAAAAGCCGGAGGTGCACCTCCACACCGACAAGGAGTCGGTCGAGGTCAGCACGGACAAGATCATAAAAACGCTCGAGCTGCTCGGCCACATCCCCGCGATCGAAGGCTCGACCGACTATACGCCCGAGGAGGAGGACGCCATCAAGAACCGCCTCCAGGACCTCGGGTATATATAGGCGAACGATATATATATAAACGAACGGATTCGAAATGGCTCTGAAATGGAACAAGCAGCCGCCGCAGAAGGCGTGCGTCGTCGGACTCGACGGCACGCCCCACTCGATGCTCACCCGCTTCATGGAGTCCGGCGTGATGCCCAACATGCGCGACATCGCCGCGCGCGGGCGAACGACGGCGATGACGGTCACGCTCCCGGAGATTTCCTCGGTGAGCTGGTCGAGCTTCATGACGGGCAAGAATCCCGGCGAGCACGGCATATACGGCTTTACCGACCTCGCGGAAGGCTCGTACAAGCAGGTCTTCCCGAGTTTCAAGGACCTCAAGGCCGACACGATGTGGGACCGCCTCGGAGAGGCCAGAATGCGCAGCGTCGTCATCAACCAGCCCGCCACCTACCCCGCGCGGCCGATACACGGCGTCCTCGTGTCGGGTTTCGTGGCCGTCCAGCTCGAACGCGCGGTGTTTCCGTCGAAGTATCTTCGGCTGGCGCGCAAGCTCGACTACGAGATCGACCTCGACGCCTCGCAGGTCAAGGACAACCCGACGGCTCTGTTCCGCGTCCTGGGCGAACTGCTCGAATCGCGCCGGCGGCTCGTCGATGCGCTGTGGGACGAGGAAAAGTGGAACCTGATGGAGGTCATCGTCACCGGTACCGACCGCCTCCACCATTTCATGTGGGACGCCTACGAAGACGAATCGCACGAATACCACAAGGGTTTTCTCGACTACTACCGGCGTGTCGATGACTTTGTCGGTCACGTATACGAAAAATTTTCGAAGACGGATTTCGCGGACAACTTTTTTGTGCTGTCCGACCACGGGTTCTGCCAGACAAAAAAGGAAGTGTACGCCAACTCGGTGCTCGCTTCGCTGGGCTACCTCCAGTTCGACCCCGCCGAATCGACGTCGCTCGAAGACGTCTCGGAAAAGACGGTCGCGTTCGCCCTCGATCCGGCGCGTATCTACATCCACACCAGGGGGCGCTTCCCGCGGGGTCAGATCCCCGCCGACGAGGTACCCGCCATAAAGGAAGAACTCACATCGGTGTTCAGCCCGCTGAGCGACGGCGACTCACCCGTCGTCCGAAGAATATTCGATGGCGCCGACGTTTATCAGGGACCACATTCCGGTAAGGGGCCGGATCTCCTGCTCGTGCCCCATAACGGCTACGACTTCAAGGGCCGGATCGGCTCGCCCGAGGTGTTCGGCCGCCGGAAGCTACAGGGGATGCACACGTGGGACGACGCCTTTTTCGTGACCTTGCGGCCCGACCTGATGCCGGACAAAGATGAATTCACATTGCTCGACATACCACCCCAGATCCTGAAGAGTCTCGATGTCTCGTAACGGCATATACGTTTTGACCTTCGCGGCGGTCGCGGCCATCCT
>CBDVDJ010000632.1:0-2291 GCA_965372695.1 uncultured bacterium | reverse complement strand
GCGATGGACTCGAGCGAGCTGATCGACTTCGCCGACCATCATTCCGGCACTCTGGCGGTTCAACCGGGTCAACTCAATCCGTACAAACTCGGATACGAACTTTTCAAGGACATCGAATACCGATGGAACACGGGCAGGTTCGGCAAACAATTCGAGGAGTGCTCTGATCTTCGCGAAAAAGCCCGATGGAATACCGATGCGGGGCTGGGGCGCGAAAAGATTTTCCAGGTCCGTTCGATTTACAACGACATGACTTTTATCGACGACTTTCTCACGCCGGATTTCATGCGGGACCAGATGCTGTACACGTACGGGTACAACGACAAATCACGTCTCTACGAAATCAAGGATCGAGACGTCCGCGCGATCAAGGACAATCTCCTGGCCTCGCTCACCAACATGGGCCAGCCGTACATTTCCGTCATCGACGGAAACTTCGAGAACAGGGGAGAACTCTATCTCAAGCACCGGTTCGACGGGGTGGAATTGCGCCTGGATTACGCCAGGGACACCCTGCGGAATATCTACCACATCTGGACCCGCCCTGTGCACATCCAGACCGTCGTCGACGAAAAAGCCACTCTCCTTACCTTTGACGGCGAAAACCACCGCGAACGCATTATGTCCGAAGAAAACGCCGCTTAGGCGCCGTCCTCGCCTGATCCCGGAACGCTTTTTGCAAACCTGTGGACCGCTACGAGGAGGTCTCAAAATGAATATCGGAAAATCTGTATTCGAACGGCTCCTGGCCCGCAGGGAAGCGCTGCGGCAGTATTGCTTCGATTTTATGCCGCCCGTCCGTGACGAGCGCCCGTACTCGGTGTCGCTGGAAGCGGGGGACTCGACGGTGTACGTCGTTGCGGATGATTACGGTCACCTGGGTTTGACACTGGAATCGTTGCGGTTGACGGGGCAGATCGAGGACGCCGCCGGTGATTCGGGTGGATTAATGCGCCTCGTCGAGAGGATCGCCATCGAGGTGGCTCCCCCGTACGGCCCGGTCAAGTGCGTCGAAAACGACGAGGGTCTGACGATGGCGATATTGCGAACCGACCTGACGGCGGACGGGTGTTTTTTTGAAATCGTGGTGGACGGTGCCTCCGTCGTCGAGTTGAAACATTACTCGGTCGATGGGCGGACACACGAACGGCGGCAGACGTCGGTCAATATGGGCAGGCGAGTGTTCGAGAAACTGGCGGACACACTGGCGGAAGCGTTCTGCGCGCCGGCGACGGCCAACTAGCCTCAATGCGTCAAAAGAGCCCCGCGTAACCGGACTCGGCCGGACCCAGTTGTCACGCAGCCACGCATGGGTCATGTAGAGTGGAACGCTTCGCAGCCCCGCGCCGGTCATATGGTAGCGCGGGACGCTTCGCAGCCTTCCAGACGCAGCCTGCAAGGCCGGCCCCTTCATGTATAACCCGGCTACTCCCGTTGCCTGTAGTATTTCTCCATGTGCGGTCGGCCATACACGCGCTCGGCTTCGAGCATATTGTGCGAAGCGCACAGCAGCCTGAGATTATGAATCGAATGATCGCCACCCATCGCATAGGGCGTCTCGTCATGGTGGATTTCCAGATCCCACCTTGACCCACAACGCCTGCCGGTTGACCCCACGTAAGTACACCGGCCTTTGTCGCGGCTGTAGACCGAGTCTCTTGTGGCCGGGCCGATATAACGAGAGAGTTGTTCCCGGCTGATCGTTCCGGGCGCCCCGGTCGGGTTCGAACTGCCGATTATCTTTCGCTTATCGCGCCGCTCGCGCCGCCGGACGGGATCGTGCTTCTCGAGCCATTCCGATGCCATCTCCATCATCAACGTGTTGTAGTCGATCCCGCGCGGGTACTTGCCGGACAATAACTCTTTGCACCGATCCAGCATCTGCATCACCGCGTCTTCGACGAGACAGTTTACCTGGTGCATCTTCACGGTCTCGAGCTCGATCTTATTCGCCGAAGGTGCCGGGGATTCGTCACTCGTCGTGGCATCGCCGCGAACCGGCCTCATTTCGGTGGCGGAATCAGCCTGCACGATGACCGAAGAATCACACTGCACTTCAGTGGCAGAATATTTACCGCCGCGCCGATGGGAAATATCACCCGGTTCCGGACGGCTCTTCGGTTCAACGGCGAGAGACAGACCGCCCGAGCCTGTGGAGATGGCTCCGGCGGTCTGTCTCCCGCCGGCGGTCTCAATCGGTATCTGGACCGAGACCGGCCGGGTTCTGTCGCGGTGTTTCATCAACGGATTGAACCGGGAGACGATCGCCTGCACCTGCCGGTAACTCCTGC
>CBDVDJ010000631.1:0-2298 GCA_965372695.1 uncultured bacterium | reverse complement strand
TCGCGACGCCCGCGGCGACATCTACCTGATCAAGTTCGACCCGAAGGGTTTTCTCAACATGACGACGGCGGCCGACGTGATTTCGAGCCGGATTTTTCACGCCGCCGGATACAACGTCCCCGAAGACGCGGCGGTGACATTTCGCCGCGGCGACATCGTCGTCGGCGACGGCGCGAAAATCAAGGAAGACGGCGTAAAACGGCAGATGACGGAGGCCGACATCGACTCGATCCTCGCCCGGGTCGACAGGCCGGATGACGGCGAGTGTCTCGCCCTGTCGAGCAGGTATCTCAGCGGCCGCCCGATCGGTCCGTTCGACTACCGCGCGCGGCGCAAGGACGACGCGAATGACACAGTCGACCACTGGAACCGGCGCGAACTCCGCGGCCTCTACGTGTTCGCCGCCTGGCTGAACCACTTCGACGTCAAGCAGCACAACACGCTCGACATGTACGTCGAGGAGGGTGGCTCGCGCTTCGTAAAGCACCACCTCATCGACTTCGCGAGCACGCTCGGCGCCGCCGCCGGCGTCGACGGACCGAACCCGCGTTACGGCCGCGAATTCAGCTTCGACGTCACCGCCATGACCCGCCGCGCTGTAACACTGGGCATGTCCGAGGACGACTGGCGTAAACGTACCCTGCACGGATTTCACGAGGTCGGCTATTTCGACAGCACCTATTTCGATCCCGGCGCATTCGACCCGCTCCAGCCCAACAGCGCCTTCGCCAACACGACCCAGCGCGACGCCTACTGGGCCGCCAAGATCGTGGGGGCGTTCCGCGACGGACATATCGACGCGATCGTGGCCGCAGGCGGGTACCGCGAGCCCGGGGCGGCCGAATACATCGCCGCCGTACTCAAGGCGAACCGCAACAAGATCGTCCGGTACTTCTTCGACCGCGTCACGCCGCTCGACTTTTTCCGGGTGACCGACGGCGTGGTGGAGTTCACCGACCTTGGCGTCGACTACCGCGTTTATCCGGGAATGCCGGCGACGTATCGCGTACGATTTGCAATGGTCGACGCCGGCCGCGGCGCTTTGGGTTCGAGCCGCACGGAATGGGAAGAGAATTCCTCGACGAGTATCCCGCTCGACTCGGGCCCGGCCGCCGGCACGCTCACCCACCTCGACGGGTCACATTCGTTCCTTGCCATCGAAGTCCAGGTCAACCGGGGCGATGGGTGGAGCGATTCGGTCACCGCTTACCTGGCGTCCGCGTCGGGAAGGATCGTCGCCCTCGACCGTTAGTACACCCGCAATCCGAGCCGCTTCGATTCACACCCGCTTCCCGGAAAATTCTACCATTGCATCCAGATCGTGCAATGCGCTATACCAGATACGGGAGTTGTCATGAACAAACCAGTTTTTCATCCCGGGCCAATGCGCGCCCCGTTCCTCGTTCTCACGCCCGCTTGCGTCGTCCTCGGGCTCGGCACCGCCGTGTGGACTTCGGACAACGTCAGCGCACTGCACCTTGCCATCGCGCTCGTCGGCGCCCTTGCCGCCCACATCAGCGTCAACGCATTCAACGAATATTTCGATTACAGGAGCGGCCTCGACTTCAGGACGCGGCGCACTCCGTTCAGCGGCGGGAGCGGTACCCTGCCCGCCCGGCCGGAACTGGCGCGAGGCGGCCTGGTGATGGCTGTGGTCGCGCTGGTGGTGGTTCTCGCGGCGGGTACATATTTCTTTCTGGTCCGGGGATGGGCGCTGCTGCCCCTGGGCGCACTGGGAGTCGTGGTCGTACTCGCTTACACGCCATGGATCACGCGTTTCCCCCTGCTTTGCCTGCTGGCGCCGGGAATCGGATTCGGCACCGCCATGGTGATGGGTACCGGCTTTGTCCTCACGGGCAGTTACACGTGGACCGCGTTCGTTGCGTCGTGCGTGCCGTTCTTCCTCGTCAATGACCTGTTACTTCTCAACCAGTTTCCCGACGTCGAAGCCGACGAGAGCGTCGGCCGCCGCACCCTGCCCATCGTCATCGGCGTCCGGGCGAGCAGCATGGTGTACGCCGCTTTTCTCGCGCTGGCGTACGCGTCGATCGTCGCCGGCGTTTTCTTCGAATTGCTGCCACGATGGAGCCTGCTCGGGCTGGCGACGCTCGCGCTGTCCATTCCCGCGGCGATCGGTGCACGTCGTCACGCCGATAACATCGAGAAGCTGATACCGGTCATGATGATGAATGTGGTGATCAATATTCTCACGCCCGTCCTCGTCGCCGTCGGGCTCTTCCTAGGGTAGGTGGAAATGTCTCAGCGAACCACCCGTCTGGTTTTGTTTCTGGCCATGGT
>CBDVDJ010000630.1:0-2301 GCA_965372695.1 uncultured bacterium | reverse complement strand
CCAGCGCGGGGCTGCGTAGCGTCCCGCGCTCTAATAAATCCAGCGCGGGGCTGCGATATGTCTTATACTACGCGTCACCATGAAGGTCCTTTTCGTCTGCATAGAGAACTCGTGCCGGAGCCAGATGGCCGAGGCGTTTGCGCGCATCCACGGCGGCGACGGCGTCGAAGCGTACAGCGCGGGCTCGCGCCCGTCGGGGGTGGTCAACCCGAAATCGATCGAGTCGATGGGCACGATCGGTTACGACATGGCGGCCCACCGATCCAAGGGGCTCGACGAAATCCCGCGCCCGAAGGGCGGGTACGACCACGTCATCACGATGGGGTGCGGCGACGAGTGCCCGTTCATCGCCGCCCGTCACCACGACGACTGGGAGATCCCGGACCCGAAGAACATGCCGCCGGAGGAGTTCGCCGAGGTGCGCGACCTGATCGGAGAGAAGGTCAGACAACTGTTGGCGAGCGATTCGGCATCGTAAAAAAGAAATCCCGTAAAATAAAACCCGTTGACAGTCGCCCTGCGGCGCGATATTATCCCCGGTACATAGTCAAGGACCAGGTTGTGGGAAGAGGGTGAGAATCCCTCGCGGACCCGCCACTGTGATTGGCAAGCCATCCGTCCGAAACCACTGGCGAAGGAGCCGGGAAGGGGACGGAGGCGTCAGAGCCATCAGTCAGGATACCCGACCGGTCCTATGATCCCGGAACCTCTTCGAGGACTGAGAGGATGGGACGCCACAACCGCGCCCTCCCTGGTTTTCCGAACGGAACCTGGAGGGTGTTTTTCGCGCCTTTCCAGATCCCGCCTGAATTTCTGTGCCCTCTCCCCCCTCGATCGTTCCGGCACTGAACCATGCTGAAACGATTGCTCTGCATATGCTGTTGCTGTTTGACGCTGCCGGTGCTCACGCACGCGGAAACGTCGCAATTACCCGACTCGACGTTGTACTTCGTCGCGCCGATCGTGGTCAGGGCGAAGCGGCGCGCCCCGGACGCGGGCCTGTACAACCGCTCTGGCTTCGTGGCGGCGTTCGACCTGAGCGACCGCAAGGATCGCACGGAAGACCTCGCCGCCGTGCTCTCGCAGATGGTCGGCGTCAAAGTCCGGCAGTACGGCGGCCTGGGCGACTTCGCCACGGTGTCGATCCGCGGGTCCGCGGCGAACCAGGTCAACGTCTACCTCGACGGTGTCCCGGTGAACGACTCGTACTCGGGCGTGACGAACCTCGCCGACCTTCCCCTGGGCGGCGTCGAAAGGGTCGAAGTCTACCGGGGATTCGCGCCGCCGCAGTTCGGCGCCGGCGCGATCGGCGGCGCGGTCAACCTTGTCAGTTCAGACCCGGCGCGCTGGGGACGCGGCGGCCTCTTGACGGGCCTCGACGTCCACGCATCCTACGGGTCGTTCGACACATCGCGCCAGCAGGCGTCGGCATGGCTTCAGCCCTGGAAGCTCCGCGTGTTCGCCCACGGCAGCCACACGCGCACGCTGGGCAACTTCGCCTTCTTCGACGACAACGGCACACCGGTCAACACGGGAGACGACGAAACGGTCGACCGCTCGAACAACGACTTCGAGAGTTACGGCGGCATCGGCCGCGTCGAGGCGGACCTGCCGGGGTTCGCCAACGCGTCGATCACCGTCGACGCGTACCGCCGCGACCAGGGAGTGGCGGGCAGGGGGACTTTTCGTTCGGAGACGGCACGCTACTATCGCCGCCGCGGCATCGGTCACGCCAACCTGGAGACGAAGCCGTTCTTCTTCAACCAGCTCGTCCTGGGCGGCACGGGTTTTTACTCGTATTCGAACGAACGTTTCAGCGACCCCGAAGGCAGCGTCTCGCTCGTGCGGCAGGACTCGGACAATACGATCGAGGGTTGGGGCGGACGGGCGTGGGGCCGGTGGTTCGTCCCGATGATACCGGTCGCCATCGACGCGGTCGCCGAACAGCGCACCGATGAGTTTCACCCCGTCGACCGTCTGCTCGAGCGCGAAGGCCCCGACCGCTGGCGCACGACACGCACGGCGGTCCTCTCCGCCGACGTCTACCTGATCCACCAGACGCTGGTACTGACGGGCGCGCAAAGGTGGCAGCGGCACACAACCGAGTTCTGGGACGAAGCACCGTTTCCCTGGCTGCCGCCGAACCCGCGCGGCATCGTCGAACGCGACAACCGCTCCCCGAGCGCGGGGTTTCGCTGGACGCCCGTGGCCGCCGTCATGTTCAAGGGCAACATCGGCCGCTACCAGCGCCTGCCGACGGTTCTCGAGCTGTTCGGTAACCGGGGCACCGTCACGGGAGAC
>CBDVDJ010000629.1:0-2303 GCA_965372695.1 uncultured bacterium | reverse complement strand
AGAACAGCATGAGCCGGATCGTTTCCGCGGTGTAGAGGCTGAACATGGTCAGCGGCGCCTTCGACGTTTCTTGAGTGGCGCGCGCCTCCTCCAGCGCCGTCAGGATCCGTTCCTGCTCATCGGTGACCTTGTCGTGTTTGTGGATGATGCTCTCGTTCTTGGACACGGGGAAGTAGTCCTGGACCTGGGCGATGGCCGCGTCGCGGCGGCGATTGGTCTCATCGACGTCGAAGAGGATGTTCGGCAGTACGTGTCCGCGCACGAGTTCTAAAAACACCTGCGCCTTGTCACGATCGGCGCCGAAGCGAGCCAGGGCCTCCTCACGGATCACCGGGTCGAGGCGGCTCTGTTCGAAGACGTCGGACACTTTTCGTTTGTGTTCCTTCGCGCCCTCGACGACGGTAATCTCCTTGTAGTTATTCCGCCGGATCATCGACGCGTTGTCGACCAGCCCCTTCTTGAATATGTCGCGCTGGTACTCCCTCGCCGCCTTGTTGATGGCTTTGAAATCCCGCGGCGACGCGGCGGTCCGCAGGGTGTTCGCCGGCAGGCTGGGCAGCCAGGAACCAATCATCCGGCCCTTTTCTTCGGCGTCCAGGGTGTCGATGTTGACGATCGTTGTCAGCGTGTCGAGGAGCACGGTGAGGTTCCGGCTCAGGTCGCGCTCCACGGTGCGGTCCCGGACGTACACGGGCGGGACGGCGAGTGAAGCGCTGGCCCGCTGAAGATTCAGTTCTTCGGGGGACAGGGGAACGTTGATATTGAACGGCGCTATAATGTCTTTGTCGGCCACTTCGCCGGCGGTAAAATCGACCTCTTTGCTCCGCTGGGTAGGCTGCAGGAGGATCACGGTGATCGCCGTGAAAAAAACGCCCAGAATAACGCGCGGGACGAGCCCCTGCGAGTAGTCACTCCGCAATATGGTCTTGCTGGAGAACTTGCCCGCGCGTTCGTTGCGCGAGACCTTCTTCTTCCTGCGGAAGAATCTGGATAAGGGCTGAATATCCATAGAGGCCTATTCCGCGTCTTCCCCGGAGGTATCGCCGTCGAAGGCGCTGAGAATCCTCCGGACCAGCCGGTGACGAACGATATCGTCCCGGCCGAGGTACACGAAACTGATCCCGTCGAGATCTTCCAGAATCCGCTGCGCGGCGAGCAGTCCCGAACGCGACGGGGGCTCGAGGTCGATCTGCGTGATGTCGCCGTTGACGATCGAGCGGGCGTTCTGGCCGAGCCGCGTCAGAAACATCTTCATCTGCAGTTCGGTCGTATTCTGGGCCTCGTCGAGTATGACGTAGGCGTTGTTCAGCGTCCTGCCCCTCATGTAGGCCAGCGGCGCTATCTCGATCGTTCCGTTTTCCATCAGTTTCGTCGTCTTGTCAGACCCCAGCATATCGAACAGCGCGTCGAGCACCGGCCGCACGTAAGGGTCGAGTTTCGCCTGGAAATCACCGGGAAGAAACCCGAGACTCTCGCCCGCCTCCACGACGGGGCGTACCAGAAAAATGCGCTCGATGGTCCGGGCCTTCAGGGCCGCCACGGCACAGGCGACGGCGAGGTACGTCTTCCCCGTGCCGGCGGGACCGATCCCGAATGAAATATCGTGGGCCATGATCGCGTCCACGTAGCGTTTCTGTCCCGGCGTGCGAGGCTTTATCTGACGGCCTTTGCGGGTCGAGAGAATGATCCCGCGATCGAGTTCCTCGAACTCGGTTTTCGCCTCTTCGCCGTTCTTCTTGTTCAGAATATACTCGAAATCCTGTTCCGCGATCGTGCGGCCGCCCCGGGCAACCTCGATCAGTTCGCCGAAGAACCCGGTCAGCCGTTCGATCTGCAGGCCGTCACCCTTGAGGATGATTTCGTCCCCCCTGACGACGACCACACCCGGGTATCGCTTTTCGATCAGGGAAAGATGGCCTTCCCCGGCTCCGAACAGTTTGAGAGGGTCCACCCCCTCGAAAGAGAGTACCCGCTTTTTCGTCTTCAGGCTGATAATTCCTCCAGAATACTCAGGGACCCTGAAAAGATAAAACTCCTGTCCCGGCGGATCAACCGCCCGGGGCCAAGAGCTTTACCTGGCTTTGCAATTTAATCATCCAAGGTTCCCACAACCCAGTAGCCTGTAACAAATTATAGGCCAAAAATCATCCCCGGGGTGATTTTTTACCTCGGGACCTTGAGAACCTGTTCTGGATAAATAAGATCCGGATCCTGCACCATGTCCTTGTTTGCTTCGAACAGGCGGGTCCATTCCATGGGGCTCGAGTAAACTTCCCAGTAACTTGCAATAAGAGAAAGGCTTT
>CBDVDJ010000628.1:0-2314 GCA_965372695.1 uncultured bacterium | reverse complement strand
TTCCCCTCAGCTATCGCTTCGGGGACCTCCACATCGGCATCCGCCGATGTTCCGGCTTCGCCGCCACCCCTCATTACTTTGTCGCTCTGCAGTTCCAGCCACGAGTCGTCGTCTTTTTCCTTTGTGTCCGTGGCTGTCGTCTCCAGATCTCCGTCGGCGTCCTCTTCCTCCCACAAGATGTCCGGGATGCGGGCGTCGACGGCGTCGTGGGCGGCGCGCTCGAGTCCGATCTCGAGCGGGCTCTTCGAATCGGCGACGGGCTCTTCGGCTGCGATTTCCTCGTCTCCCAGGATGTTCTGCTCGCCGGCAAAAGGGTTCGGGGCGAGATCGGCCGGCTCAACCGCCGGTTCTCCGGAACCGGTTCGCGCGGCCGGGGCTTCGTCTTTGTCTTCTTTTTCTATTTCCAGCTCGCTGCTCGACGCCGCGTTAAACTTGAACTCTTTGTTTTCGAAGTGTTCGAAATCGGAACCGTCGTTGCCGCCGGCCGGCGCGTTCGTCTTCTGTTGCTCGGCCTGTTCGTCGAAGAAATCGGCGAGCTTCGGGTCATCCGACTTGTGCTTCTCCACGATCGCCAGGACGGTCGGCGCGTCTTGGGGTGAAGCGGTCAGTACCGCCTTGAAAATCTCGATTGTCCGGTCGGCGTCGCCGGATTCCGCCGCCATCTCGCCGTGGAACAGCATGACGTTTGCGGGCAGAAACTGTTCGGACGACTTCTTCTCCAGCCACTGGTAGACGTCGTCACGGTGGTCGTCGCTCTGCCGCAGCCTTCTGAGCATTTCGAGGACGCGCTTTACTTGTTCGGCAACCAGGGCGGCATCCATGTAGAGATAATGGAGTATGAGCGATTCGGCTTCTTCGGTGACGTATGGCTGCATCAGTTCGAGGATGCGGCGGGCTTTGTCCGGGTCCTCCGCCAGGTCTTCGCGCAGCAAGTCGGCGGCTCGCAGGACGTCGCCTTTGGCCAGGAGTATCTCGACGAGCGCGTTGCGGAGCGACTCGGGCGGCGTCTCAAATTGCTGGGTCAGCTCGCGCACTCGTTCCAGCGCTTCTTCGGCGATTTTGGGTTCCAGTTTGACGCCGAGGATCATTCGTGACATCGCCTTGTCGTATTGCTGTGCGTATATCAGCGAACATGCGTACGCGAACCGGATACGCCCCGCCTTGGGGTGTTTTTTCTCCAGCCCGCTGAAGAACGGCTCCAGTACCTCGTTCTCGACCGGCTTGTCGTCGAGGATCTCCAGAAACGCCCGCATGGATTCTTTCATGCGTCCCAGCCGCAGACACAGCAGGGCGTCGCTCATCACATTGACGATCATCTCGCTGATGAAAGCGTGGCCACCGCGCGCGGCGGAGCTGAGCGTCCTGTTTTTGATGCGGGTGCGCTGGAGGAGTTCGCGAATCGTGCGATCCTGCAGGTCGTCGAGCACCTCGCACGCCCAGTCGAGGTCGCGGCGCTTGATCGCCTGGTCGAGAAGGAACTTGGCCAGGACCGGGTCACCGAGATTCTTGAGCTTTTCGCGCGCGAACGCGTCTATCTTGTCTTTTTCGCCGGTGAACTTCGCCAACGCCTTTTTGAGGAATTGCGTGGCCTGGAGCGACTCGCCTCCCTCGAGGCACACGTCGGCGCCTTCGAGGTAGAGCTCGACCTCATTGGGGTGCTTCTCGAGCGTCTCGTTGATCCGCTTGAGAGCCTTGTGATAGTTGCCTTTGGCCTTGTCCTGGAGCACTTTCTCCAGGGCCGTTGTAACTTTATTGTTCATGGAAGTTACGATTCGTGAAACAGTTCAGCCACTTCTCCGGAGTCTCATCTAAGCGAATCGTGTACCAGCAGGGATGGTAATTTCTTCTTGTGTCTAGAAGTTCCTATTCTGCTGTCATAAAATCAGTTATGGAGCCAGTGAGGGGGGTGGGTGCGTCGGGCCCCACGCCGGGATCGCGGCGCCGTGCAATTTGCAGCCGGTCGGCCCTCCCCGGGTGGCGCATTCGTACCATGAGGGTGTTTGGGGGTTGCGCTCCGGGGTCGAAATCGTTAAAGTTAGATAGTTTAAAGGGGTTACGTTACTGGCCCCGATTTTTTGTGGTTTGCCCCGCCGACGGCGGGCGAGAAAATACGGGAGAGAATCATGAGCGGTGTGTTTACGTTGTCGGTCGAGTGCCGGCTGGCGGCGTCCCACATCCTGCCGGGGTGTCCGCCGTGCGATCGGATGCACGGCCATACCTGGACCGTGCGGGCGCATTGGGAGTTCTCACAACTCGATGGCCAGGGGATGGGCGCGAATTTCCGCGACCTCAGGCAGGTTCTGCGTGAACAGAT
>CBDVDJ010000627.1:0-2325 GCA_965372695.1 uncultured bacterium | reverse complement strand
GGCGCTGAAAATAGGCACCCCGTCAAACCCAGAAAATCGTTGACAAAAAATCAGGTTTTCCGTTCACTTGGAACAGTCCAGCGCAACTGTGGTAACATATTAAAGGACAATGAGATATGCTCAAGTTTGGCAGGCAGTCATGAAGCCGTCCGGGCCGGCAACGACAAGGCGGAATCGCCCGGAAAACCGTTGTTTTGCAGTGACTTGCCAGATCTCGTACCCTGAATCTGGCTGTTTTTATGTCAGGTCTTTTTGCCGGAGGTTCACGCCATGCGCACGATAGCGGTAATGAACCAGAAAGGTGGATGCGGAAAGACGACGATCGCGATCAATCTCGCCGCGGCATTCACCCGTCTGGAGCGATCCGTTCTTCTAGTCGACATGGACCCGCAGGCGCACTCGTCGATCGGCCTCGGGATCGATAACGAGGAACAACAGCTGACCACGTACGAGCTGCTGCTCGACCCTGTCGTGACGGTCAACGAAGCTGTACTTCGCCACAGCGAAGGTCTCAGCATACTCCCGTCCAGCACGGTGTTGAGCGGCGTCGAACAGGAACTCGCCGACAAGGTCGGGCGCGAAGAGCGTCTCGCGCAGAAACTGTCGCAGTTGTCCGACGAGAGTTACGATTTTGTCATCATCGATTGTCCACCCAGCGTCGGCCTGCTGACGTTCAACGCGTTGATCGCCGCCCGCGAGCTGATCATCCCGGTCGATGCCAGTTTTTTCTCTCTCCACGGGTTGACAAAGCTCAGGGAAACGATCGGCGTTATCGAGGACGAACTCGACCACAGGCTCCGGGTCCATGTCGTTTGTAACAACCTCGACACCCGGACCCACTTCTCGAATGAACTCCTTCAGGAGGTCGAGGATTTTCACGGCGCCGTACTCACCGATACCTTCATCAGTAACTCGGTCAAACTGAAGGAGGCGGCGGCGAAGGGAGTGTCGATATTCGACCTGTCCCGGTCGTCGAAGCCCGCCGTTCAGTTTCTGTCGCTGGGGCGTGAATTGCTGGAGAAGCAGACGCGCATCGAGACCTACGACCTCGAGGGGTGGATGGAAAAGCTGCACGGGCCGCGCCGTGTCCCGGAGGGCGTTATGTTTGCGCTCGACGCGCCCCAGGCGAAGGAGGTCCGCGTGACGGGAGAATTCAGCAACTGGTCGCGGGAAGGCCTGGCCATGGACAAGGACGGGGCGGACGGATTGTGGAAGGTCGTTGCCGACATCGAGGCGGGCGAGTACGAGTACCGGTTCATCGTCGACGGTGTCTGGGTTCGTGACCCCAACAACAATGACTACGTCAGAAACGAGTTTGGTCAGGAAAACTCACTTCTCATTGTCTGACGCGGCCATGGACAAGAACCAGAGACCCCGGCACATCCGGGACATCGCTCACCTCTATCTCTCCAGAATGCCCGCCGGCGGGCGTGGCGCCGATGCGCGCCGCATTCTGGTAACGGCCGTTTCGCGGGATTGTTTCAGCGCCTATCATGCGGCCAACCTCGCGTTGGGAATTGCGAGGAGGGGGATGGATGTCGAGTTGATCGAAATGAGCGGGGTGCTCCCGTGCGCCGCCTACTTCCTCCGGATGCCACCAAAGGTTTATCTCCGGCACAAGACGCAGTCGCCCGGGGAGTCGCTGTCGGCACTCGGTGGCGTTTCACTGCGGTTTTCTCTGGATGCGGATTCCGGAACTCCCCAGGGAGCCGGAGACGGGATTACGACCGGCGAACGGCGTCGCCGGACGGCGCGGGTGACGCTCTTTCATCTCCCGCTCGCGAACCGGCAGGATTTGTTCGATGCGGCGCTGCTCCGGGTCATGGGGACGGGAGCCGGCGCCGGAGCGCGCGCACTGGTACTGGCGCCGGACGAGTCGATGGCGCGAGAGACGGGGCGCCGTCTATTTGGCGGCCGGCAGGGAGTCGAGTGGAAGACGCTTTCACTGGAAAAGCGGATCACAACGGCCGATCGCCTGGGAATCGAAGGACACAGTCTCGGTTATCTGACGGGGTGGCGGGCACTTCTGAACGATCGCGTGCCGTGCGTGCTGCGTGACCCCCAATCGCACGTCGCTCGCTCGTATCTGTCGGTATGCGACGTGCTCGCCGCAGCCGGAAGCAATGTGAAGGAACGGAATGACGGCAAGACGACTCCACGACGGGCGTCCTTCGGGCAGTTTCGGTGACATCATCGCCAACGCGTCGGTTCGCGGATTTTTTCACGAGCTGGTCGATGTTCTCACCCACCTGCACGAAGACGTCGAGGTACAATACAGCCCCGTCGACATTCGCGCGGAGTACTGTGGCCGCACGATATGCCGGA
>CBDVDJ010000626.1:0-2329 GCA_965372695.1 uncultured bacterium | reverse complement strand
CGTCTGGGCACTCACTGCCCCGGCCAGAGCAACTGCGATAATCAAAGCCAGACCCCTTGATCTCATCCTGTTCTTCTCTCTTGTTTTGCGGCAGCTATGCTGCGAGCCGTCTTCGGCTCGCTGTATCAGCTGCCGCAGTTATCCTGCCGCGCCATCGGCGGCGGCTTAAAAGTATCCCACAGAAGGCGCGGCAGGATAACAGCTACTCGTTTTCCCATTCCTTCGAAATCTCCGGGTACTTGTCCATGTACCCGCGGATCGTTTCCTTGATCTCCTGCAACCGTTCCGGCGTCCGCGCCTCGAAGCGCAACACGAGCTGGGGCAGATTGGACGACGCCCGCACCAGCCCCCAGCCGTCATCGAACACGACCCTCGCGCCGTTGATGTCGATCACCCGGTCGAAATCCTTCTTGAGGTCGGCCGTCAGCCGGTCGACGACGTCGTACTTCACTTCGTCGGCGCAGTCGGCGTTTATCGTCGGGCTCGACACGTAGTATGGTGTGGTCGCGATAATGTCGGAAAGACTTCCCTCGAGGTTCGAAACGTACTCCGCAAAACGCAGAGCCGAGTACACGCCGTCGTCGAACCCGTAATAGTTCTCGACGAAGAAGATGTGCCCGCTCATCTCGCCGGCGAGCAGTCCCTGTTCTTCCTGGAGTTTCTTCTTGATGTGCGAGTGGCCCGTCTTCCACATGATTGGCTTGCCACCGTGGGCGACGATGTCCTCCTCGAGCGCCTGCGAGCATTTTACGTCGAAGATGATCTTGCCGCCCGGGCTCTTCTCGAGCACCTGCCGCGAAAGGAGGATCATGTAGCGGTCGGGCCACACGACTTCGCCCTTTTCGTCGACCAGCCCGAAACGGTCGCCGTCTCCGTCGAATCCGAACCCCATGTCGGCGCCTTCCGCGAGGACCCGTTTACCTATCGCCTCGACGGTGTCCTTGCGGGCCGGATCCGGCTCGTGGTTGGGGAAGTCGTGGTCGAGTTCGGTGAACTGCTCTATGACCTCGAGACCCGCGTCGCGAAATATCCTCGGCGCGAATGCGCCGGCGGTCCCGTTTCCCGTGTCGATGACCACCTTGAGGTGCCGCCCCACTTTGACGCGTCCCACCAGGTCGGCGGTGTACTCATCGGCGATCGACACTTCCTTGTAGTCGCCGTCACCGCCCACGAAATCCTCGCTTTCGCACAACTCGTACACCCTCTGGATTTCTTCGCCACCGAGCGTGCGCGAATAGTCGTACGCGAGCTTCAGTCCGTTCCAGCCTTTGGGATTGTGGCTGCCCGTGATCATCGCGCCGCCTCTGGTCTTGAAATGATACTGCGCCCAGTACATCATCGGCGTCAGGCACATGCCGATCATGATGACGTTACGGCCGCTGGCGCGCAGCCCCTTCACCAGTCCGTCCTTGAGTTCGACCGAACCGTAACGGCTGTCGTACCCCACCACCATATCCACTATACCGAGACGGTCGAGAAACGTTCCGAACGCACGCCCGATGACCTCGGCGGACGCCGGATTGAGTTCTTCGTCGTTGACCATGCCGCGGATGTCGTACTCGCGGAACATCGTTTTCTTGAGCTGAGCCACTCGCAGTTACCTCCGTTGTCGAAAGCCGGCTCCCCCGTGACAAATGGCGGCGCGACCGGGCCGGCCACGCCGCTGTATGTCTTAACTAGTTACAGTACAAGAGAATACAGAATTCGACAAGTAAATTCGGCCCGTCACACCGGCGGGCGCTCAATCTTCGGCGATCAGATTGTATTTCAATACTTTGACGCTCATGCCGCCCACCAGGTCGTACGCCCGCACGAGGTCCGAACCGTCAAATGCCTTCTCGTTCTTCGATCCCGCCACGCGGATCCGGATCGGCGTCATCCAGGGGTCGAGCGCGTCGAGCGAGCGCCAGTACCCGTCGTACGCCTCCGCCCACATATGCCCGTAAAAATACCCCTTCTGGTACACCACCCCGACGGCGGGGCGCGCCGGGATCCCCGCGGCGCGCAGGAGCGCCGTCAGCAACACGGAATGTTCGGTACAGTCGCCCGACCGGGAGTCGAGCACTTCGATCGCCGAGGCGAATCCCTGGCCGTAGTTCTTGCCCGTGATGTAAGCGTTGACCCACAATGACAGTTCCTGCGCGAGTTCCCAGCCATCGAAGCCGCTCGCCGCGCCAACGCTGTCGGCGACGGCGCGGATCCGCTCGTCGGTCGACTGGATGTAGCGGCCGGGTTCGAGGAATACTCCACTCGTCTTGTCATCCCCGGCCATCTTGATCTCGTTGACAATCTCCCGGGACACGAGCAGGTCGATGGTCCCGTCGCCCCG
>CBDVDJ010000625.1:0-2332 GCA_965372695.1 uncultured bacterium | reverse complement strand
TCAAATGTCACAATACGGAATGGTCGCCCGCTCGATGAATCCGGCGGTGCCGGAATTATTCTGGAGGGTGTAGAAGTTACGGTCCGAGATTGTATAATCCAGGGTTGCTGGACTCCCGGGCACGAGGGAGGAGGAATCAAGATCTCAGGTGGGAACGTCAGCGTGATCGATAACCGTTTGGGGGGCGTAGCGAGGTACGGCGGAGCCGTCGCCTGCACTGACAGTGCCATTGTGGAGATTATCGGAAATACCTTTACGGGGCCTCACGCGATCTCATATGGAGGGGGCGTGTCTTCGGGATCGCCCTGGGTCAATATAAGAAGGAACACGTTTTCGAGCTGTTCTTCGGAGGGGGCAGGTGGTGCAATCAGCGGTGTAGCCGGGACTATCGAAAACAACCTGTTCGAATGGAACGACGCCCAGATATATGGAGGCGCCGTCGAGGGTGGATGCGATTCACTCATCAATAACGTATTCCGGGGCAATTCCGCGGGTCAACCCGGACCGTACGGTTATGGAGGCGCCATTCACGGTAGCGTCGACTATATGGCCGGAAACGAATTCGATGAAAACGACGCCTACTGGGGCGCTGCCATCGCGGGGTCCGTGGTCCAAATGGATAATAACCTTTTTCATAATAATTATGGTTTCTTCGGAACCGTGTTTCACCCGGACTATTACGGGGCCGGAAATATCGAATCTGCGACAAATAATACGATCGCGAACAACACAGTTATGTCGGGGAACGCCTATATCGTGTCGATTGACACCATGGTGATCGCCAACACGATCATAAGTGGTACACACACTTTTTTCTCGACCTCGACACCAGGTCTCATAAAGTTGAGCTGCTCAGATCTCTATGCCACCGGGATCCCCGTTGATCCTGCCTCGTTCGTCGATCTCGGTGGCAATATCTACGCTGATCCAGAATTCTGCGACCCCGCGGGGGATGACTATACTTTGAAATCGAGTTCGCCCTGTCTGTCCGCTTCGTGCGGCGTGATCGGTGCCTTCGGTCAGGGATGCTGGGGCGCCGCGCCTGGAATATTTGCAGTCAACGACGTCGGAAACGACCAGGGGCGTCAGGTGCGCCTTTCCTGGCTTCGATCCGATCACGACGTCCCTGGAACGTCGCCGCTTGTAACGGGCTACGCGGTATATCGGCGTCAGGACGCCTCCTCGTCGTCATCTGAAAACAGCTCTGTACGCACCGACGATGCGCTGTCTGGAGCGCCCGCCCTGTCGGGCTGGGACTATATCGCAACACATCCCGCGCGGGGCGATTCGGTATACCAGCTGTTGGCGCCGACTCTTTGTGACTCAACGGTTTTTGACGACGTTTGCTGGTCGACGTTCATGGTTTCCGCTCTAACGGATGATCAGTTCGTCTACTTCGATTCGGCACCTGATAGCGGATACTCGGTAGACAATATTGCGCCGCTTGCACCGAGTGGATTGATGGCCGCGTACAACACGGGGGTGGGTACCGTGCTCGACTGGAACGAGGCCACCGAGACTGATTTTTATCTTTTCAGGGTCTACCGGGGAAACACCCCGGACTTTGTGCCGGAACCTGCAGACATTGTTCACGAGACCTCGTCTGAGAGCTGGGCGGATGATGTCGCTGAAGGATGGAAGTACAGCTACAAGGTGTCCGCCGTTGATTTTTCCGGCAATGAGAGCCCTATCGTGAAACCCGACCCGCTGGTGGCGGTTGAAGACGAAACGGTCCCCCGGAAGACCGCACTGTATCAAAACGTCCCGAATCCGTTTAATCCGATTACCCGTATCGGATTCTCGGTCGCGGAGGCCGGGAGAGTGGAGCTGGCGATCTACGACGCTACGGGCGCGCTGGTTCGGGTCCTTGTGGATCGTAGAATGGGGCCGACAACGGAGTCGGTGGTATGGGACGGCACGGACCGGACGGGAAACGGGGTCAGTTCAGGCGTGTACTTCTATCGGTTGAAGATCAACGGCTTCACGGAAACGAAGAAAATGGTACTGTTGCGCTAGTTCACGGCGACAACGGTTACTTCACCGGGCTCGGCAGGATGACCGTCGCCGTGTCGCCTTCGAAGCCGTCCAGCTTGATGTCGGCCCAGTTGGCGACGACGTCGGGGTCGGAGGCGACCGTCCGCAGGCTGAGGCTTGCGACGCAGCGGATGTCGAGCCGGGGTTTGACGATCGTGTGTGCCGTCACGACGCCGCTGTCCCACAAGAGCCGGTTATCGCCCCACACCTGGAACCTCACGGTCCCGTCTCCCTTGTAGCCGTCGTCGATGCCCGCCTCGGCGCGAAGTGTGTGCCAGTCTCCCTCGAGTGGGTAGTC
>CBDVDJ010000624.1:0-2339 GCA_965372695.1 uncultured bacterium | reverse complement strand
GGCGTTGTTCAACCCTTCGATGGTGCCCACGACGAATCAGTCCGGGCTTCCGGAGGGATCCACTCGCTTTCTTATGAGCCTGCGCGCGACCGGAGAGGGGCACATATCGTCGATCGTGTTCCGCAATGGGGTCATCGACAAAAATAACCACATCATCATAGAGGACGCCAGCCCATTGAGCCTGCCCCTGGAAACGATTCCGGACACCGAGTTCAATACGAAGCATTTTCGTTACACGCTGCGCGACATTGGCGCGCTTACGCCGTCCGGAGAACAAGTGCTGGACCGCCTGGGCGAGGAATTTACCATGCCGAAGCTGGAGGCCGAACTGGAACGCTCGCGGGAATCAGCCGTATATCTCTCCGGGTTCGAGGAGTGCGCGGAGAACATGCTCACGCTGGCGCGGTCGGATTACAAGTTCGTGATCCCCGACGGGGCAGACGCATCGGAAATCGTCATTTTCCCTTCGTCGGAGAACGAGAGCCGCGGCATCGAGGACGTGCGGCTGGTCCGGTTCACAGAGGATGACGGGACGCGTGTATTGTACGGCACATACACCGCCTACAACGGATATGCGATATTTCCCAGCCTGATCGAGCACCGAGACACCGAAGTAATCGAGATCCACACAATGGCCGGCCGATACGCGAAGAACAAGGGTATGGCGCTGTTCCCGCGCATGATCGGGGGCAAGTACGTTATGTCCGGCCGCCTCGACGGCGAGAACCTTTATATACTGGAGAGCGACAACGTGCGCGTATGGAACGACGGGCGTCTGTCGCAGACGCCCAGGTACTGGTGGGAGTTTTCCATCATCGGCAACTGCGGATCGCCGGTGGAGACGGACGAAGGGTGGTTACTGCTGACACACGGAGTCGGGCCGATGCGGCAATACTGCATTGGTGCGGCTCTCCTCGACCTGGACGAGCCATGGCGGGTGATCGGGCGCACCCGCGAGCCGCTGATCGCACCGGTCGGGGAAGAACGCGTCGGCTACGTACCCAACGTCGTGTATACGTGCGGCGCGATGCTCAACAACGACCACCTGATCATTCCCTACGCGGCGAGCGACACGTTGACCACGTTCGCAACGGTATCGCTGCCCGAATTGCTGGCGGCGCTGAAAGATGGCGCGGAGTAAACTGTCCGGGGTGAACTCACTCGAATTCGACGCCGCAGTTGGGACACTTGCTGTCATCGTGGCCTACTTCGGCGTCGCACTCGGGGCACAGGACGAGCTCCGCCTCGGGGTTCACCACCAGGCCGCACTCCGGGCACTCGGCACTCCCTTCGGGAACGGGGGTCGAACACGCCGGGCAGACCCCTTTCGACTCCTGCTCTTCGTAATTGAATGACGACGCCTGCTCGGGCGCTCCGCGGAGCCACTGGACCCGATCGATTTCTTTCGCGGCGGCCAGATCTGTCGGTTTCACGTATAGACCATACAGTGATTTCGACTGTCACCCGCCCGGCGCGCAGCCGTGAAAGCGGATCCCCGTCGAGATCCCGGCCTTCATCAACAGCTGTTCCAGCTCCCGGAGATAGCCGACGGCACCCTGGCGGACGAGAACCACCGCTTCGCCTTCTTCGATCGGGGTGGTGCGTTGCGACTCGCCGCCGGGAAACTCGAGCGGTCCACCGCAGTCCGCGCAACTCTGCGCGTCGATCGAGTACTCGGCCCCGCAATACACACAGATCTTGACCGGTTCTTCATTCATGAACGATGCTTTCTTCGTCTATTTCACAGCCAGGGTCGTTGCCACGAACTTGCCGTCCTTGATCTCGCCTGCGGTTTCCACCTGGACGTCCTCCTTGCCGCACCACTCCATACCGCCGATGCCGAGTTCCTCGCTGTTGGCGAGTGCGATGTACCGAGAATTGATTTCGACGTAGTTGCCGCATTGACCGACTTCATCCAGCGTGCAGCCGCAGACCGCGTTACGCGTGGCCAGCTCGACGGCCATGTCCGCAATGGCGACCTGCTCTTGCGCGTCTTGCGCGTCTTGCGCGTGGGCGTGGCCTGCGTGCGGATCCTCCGTGGTGACCGCAGCCTGGTCTGACTTCGACTGGTCGCTGTCAGAGGCGCAGGCCAGCAGAAAGACGCACGCTATGAGACACAGGATTCTCTTCATTGTAAGTATACCTCACGGGTTCGGGTTCAGTTTCGGTTGTTGTCGACAATAGGATTATATCATACGTGATTTTCGAAAAACGGCAAGAAGAGCCGCAGGGCGGGTCATTCGGCAGGGATCAGCCGTTCCAGCCCGTCGAGCCGGTTCAGCGCCACCTCGGCGTGACGGCTGGATTCCCCGTGGACGGCGCTGCGATTGTGGTACAAT
>CBDVDJ010000623.1:0-2352 GCA_965372695.1 uncultured bacterium | reverse complement strand
CCCTGACCTGATCTCCCACGTACGAGCCGAGAAGAAATCATCAGCACTCCGAAGGGGCCAACATGCGTTTCCGTGAGATTATCAGTTTATTGAGCGCCGTCGCAGTCGTGCCGGCAATACTATCGCTCGCCGCCTGCGAGAGTACCGAAGAAATCGTCATGCCCTCGATCCTGTTCATCGAATCCGGTGACGGTCAGGAGTCCAAAGCGGGGACTCCGCTCCCCGCCCCCCTCGTAGTGAGGGTCCAGTATCACGACGGGAGCGACGCCTCCGGTTTCGTGGTCCGGTTTACCGTCGTCGAAGGCGGCGGCACCGTTTCGCATACGACCAAAGCGACCGACGGTCGCGGCCTCGCGCCGGTGTCATTTACTCTGGGGCCCGTCCCCGGCACCAACCGGATCCTCGCCGAACTCACGGGCGAAGCCAGAATCACGGTCGAGTTTACGGCTATGGGAGGGGTGTTTTTCTGTGCGGAGGAAGACCCGGACTTTGTCCAGAAGCACAATCCTGGTAGCGGATTGGAAAAGGACCTGCTGCTCTTCACGCGACAATCCAGGCTGAACACGTCAGGCGGCACGCCCGTCACCGGCGTGGTGAGGCTGCCGATGACGGGCGAGTTCCGGCCGTCGTCATTCACCAGATACGACGACGGGTTCGGAGGCTGGATACCCGTTCGCGACTGTGCGTTCTCCGCGGGCGGCGACTTCTTTCTCGCCTGGCAGGACGTGTTCGAAGAAATCGTCAAGGTCCGGCTTAACACTCAGGCGGAGCACTTCGCGTCCCTGGAAACGGTTTTCGGGGGTGAACTGACGACGGCACCGATGGGGGTGCTGGCCGGCTGCGATCAGTTCGGGCCGTTTGTGGTACGCTGCCGCGACCCGCTGCAGCGATTCTTCGAGGCGACCTACAGTGGCGAGGCGCGTGACAAGGCCAACTACGATGCGGTGGCGGTGGACCTCAACCCGCAGAACTCGTGGTACGAGGACATCTATTTCATCTACCTCGCCGACAACACCTTGCGGAGGCTGCCGATCGACACGCTGGTCGCGAAGGGCCCGACCGAGATCGTGGCCCAGCTCTCCGCCGCCGAAGCCAACGGCGCGCACGGCATGGAGTGCAACGACGACGGGACGATTTTCATCCTCGTCGACGATGACGGCGACAACAAGACGATTCTCCAGGTAACGCCGGCAGGAGTGAAAACCGTGGTGCTGGACTTTTACAGCCGTGGAACGGGGACGAAAGAAGAGGCGGGGGTCATGAGCGATCTGGCAATCCGGCGCGGGGGAAACCCGATTCTCTACACGATTGACACGTATAACAACATGCTGCTGCGTTACGACGTCGGGCAGCAGATCCTGTCCGAGCTGTTTCCCGATCCGGACCAGGGCATGGATCCGGAGTCCATATCGATCGATTTAAGCGACGGCGAGCGCGTCGGGCTGGTCGTCATGCCGTCCGATTGATCGGGCCCGGGATCAACGAATATCGACAGTGCTTTTTCCTTCCCTGACTTCGCCCACCCGGTAGACGGTCATTCCGGCGAGCGCCGCAGGTACGTTACCGGCATCGGCGGCTCCTACCACAACGAGCATCCCCACACCGACGTTGAATACGCGGTACATCTCGGCGTCCGGGATCTCTCCTTTCTCCCGCAGAAACTCGAACACGGGGGGGACCGGCCAGGTCCCCGACTCGATCGCGGCGCCACATCCGTCGGGAAGGATACGGGGGAAGTTATCCAGCAGTCCGCCACCGGTTATGTGCGCCAGCCCCTTGATCGGGACCGACTGTTCCAGCTCGTTGACCGCATGCAGATAAGAAACGTGGACCTTGAGCAATTCGTCGGCAACGGTACAGCCGAATTCGTCAACGTGGTCGTCGACGCCCAGTCCGAGTTCATCAAAGATCAGCCGCCGTACCAGCGAATACCCGTTGGTGTGAAGGCCGCTCGACGGCAGCGCAAAAACCACATCGCCCGGCACAATGCCCGACCCGTCGATTATGCGCGAGCGTTCGACCACACCGACAATGGTGCCGGCCAGGTCAAAATCCTCGCCCTGATAGAGCCCGGGCATCTCCGCCGTTTCGCCGCCGATCAACGCGCATCCGTTCTGCTCGCAGGCGATCCCCAGCCCCTTCACCAACGCGATCATCGTGCCCGGGTCGAGCGACCCGGCGGCGAGGTAGTCGAGGAAGAACAACGGCCGCCCACCCTGGACCAGGATATCGTTGACACAGTGGTTGACGAGGTCCTGGCCGACCGTGTCGAACCGGCCGGCGCGCGGGGCAACCATGATTTTTGTCCCCACACCGTCCATACTGCTGACCAGGACGGGGTCGTCGTATTCA
>CBDVDJ010000622.1:0-2352 GCA_965372695.1 uncultured bacterium | reverse complement strand
CGACGAGCGTCACATTGCCCGTCACCCATCACTGCGTGTCGACCGCTTTACGCAGGTCGGCCGTCCTGTGGAACTTCACCCGGTCGAGATTGTACTCCTCGTGGTCTTTGGTCTTGAACTCCGCCGCGTCGGTAATCCTCGGATAGTCGATGGCGCCGCGGCCGATAAACACGGTGTCAGCGCCGCTGACGATCTGCTCACACTTGAAGTGCACGTAGGGCGAGTACATTTTCTTGACATTGAATTCCACTATGGACATATCCATGCCACCCAGTTTGTCGGCGATGCTGCGTCCGGCGATGATCTCGAGCATGTTGCCCTCGCGGATGAGAAGAATGTGACCGCTCTTCTCGACGATCTCGGGGGTACGAAGTTTGTACTTGAACCCCTTGCTGATCACCGCCGGGCCCTCGATCGCTTGTTCCAGCGTCACTTCCGCGTACGGGTCCACCTGCTTGGCCTCTCCGCCGCACCCGGCGACGAACAGCATACCGAAAATCGCGATGGACATTGTTATTAAGCACCGTTTAGCCATTTATATTACGCTCCTTTTGTACACCTGAAACGGAAGACTCCGGCGCTGGAGTGTCTTCTCGTAAACGGTATTCCGTCTTGACCCTTCTTGGGGACTATGTCCGGTGGGGATTAACTGGCTACGCGTATATGCAATATTCCCGACCAACTTACCACCGCCCCCCCGGCCGTGTCAACCGAATATATCAGTGCCGGATAAGGGGCCAATCGGCTTCGAAATCGAAGTCCGGGTCCTGCCGGTCGGTGTGACAGGAGAGGCAGGCGGCCCCTGGATCGCCTTCGAGCCCCCGGGCGGTATCACTGACGTGGTCGAATCCGCTTCCATGGCAGGATTCGCACCCGACGTTGGTCAATCCGGGCGTCACGGAGACGTGCTCGAACCCGCCACGCTTGTAGAAACCGGTGGTGTGACAAGGGATACAATCTCTGTCGTATTCTCTCGACTCCGCTGCGAGCGTCGCCATGGCGTGGGCGTGCGCCGAAGCCTTCCAGGCGGCGTATTCCTCTTCGTGGCAATCGGCGCAGGCCTCGCTCCCCGGATATGGCTTCGGGAGCCGGAGCCGCCTCTCATAGAGACCCGAGGGTACGGTGGATTTTTCCTTGGCGGCGACGTTCATATCGTACGACTGGAACAACCGCGCGATCGCCTCGTGATCCTCGAACTCCTTGGAGAGCGGCTTTATATAATTGCTCAGCGTGCGAACACCGCCGTCCTTGCCGATCACGGCAAAAGCAACACCCGCGTGGGTGCCGTCTTTGGGCACCTGCAGGAGAAACGCGTTGCCGTGGCGGCGTAGTTTACGTATCGGGCGTCCTTCGTGACCGAAAATGACGAGGTCTACCTCCGGCACGCTGGACGCGATCGCCTGGGCGTCCCTGAGAAAAACGTGGGCGAGGACCACGATCACATCGATGCCCTCTCCCAGCTCCGCGACTTCGCGCCTGACCGCGTTGACGGGGTCGGCAATCCTGATCGAGCCGGGTTCGACCTGGGGCGGCAGCTTCAACTGGCTGCCCATAACACCGATCAGTCCGACCTCGAGCCCCCCGGGATACTCCACCACCCAGCTCGGGGGAAAAAGGAGTTCGCCGGTCTCACCGTCATAAACATTGGCGCCGAGTACGGGCAGTCCGGTCGCGTTGACCCGGTCGACAATAAAATCGGTGCCGAATCCGAATTCTTTTTCGCCAATCGCCACCCCGTGGTACCCCATCAGGCCCATCGATTTCATCGTGATGTCGGCCTTCTCCTTGCCGTAGTTGACCTCCCGTCCGAAAAAATCGCCGGCGTCCACCAGGAGAAAATTCGTGGTGGAATCGCGCACGATATCCGTAAACGTCGCCCGGCGCCCGAGTCCGCCGTTGTCCTTGACGGGACATCCGCACGACCGGATCACACCGTTGAGGTCGTTCGAGTATACGATGGTAAGCGTCTGCGCCGGTTCTCTCGAGCAGCCTGTTACGCCAAACCAGGCCGCGGCGAAGATGATCAGCGTCACTCTGAAGTACAAGTGGAATTCGGTTCGCGATGGAGTGTTCATGGTTATTGATAATACCCGAAAACCCCGGTCGCGTTCCAGTCCTTCGACCTTGACACCGGGAGTCTGCGGCGTTTTCTTTCAAATGACTCTTCTTTCGTATTGCACCCCACCGCGCGCCGCGTGTTCCGCATTCCGTGACAAAGCCCCACCACGGAGACCGCCCCACCCGCTTCGCTCTCGTAGAGACACCCCACATAACCGGACGGTTCGCGAACCCTTCCCGAAACGGGGTCAAACATGAGACGTCGATTGTTATTGATTGCCGCGGCGGCCGCCG
>CBDVDJ010000621.1:0-2365 GCA_965372695.1 uncultured bacterium | reverse complement strand
GGGGCCGCCCCCCGCGTCGACGGGGGCAGGGGGTGGCCAAAAGCGATAAGGTTATCATCAATAATGCGGTTATGCATTTATCAAGGAGGTCTCAATTGGCTATCAATGTTGCTATTAACGGCTTTGGCCGAATCGGAAGGCTGGTTTTCCGGCACGGGTTCAAGGACAGGAAATTTAACTTTGTTGCGGTCAACGATCTGACCGACACGAAGACCCTGGCGTACCTGCTCAAGTACGATTCGGTGCACGGCAGATTTCCGGGCAAAGTATCAGCGACGAAAACGGGCATCAAGGTCGACGGCAAAACGCTGCAGGTTCTCTCCGAGACCGACCCGGCGAAGCTGCCCTGGAAAAAACTCGGCGTAGATGTCGTCATCGAGTCGACGGGGCGGTTCCGTACCCGCGAACTGGCCCATAAGCACATCGAGGCCGGCGCCCGCAAGGTCATGATCTCGGCGCCGTCCGCGGATGCGGATATCATGATCGTGATGGGTGTGAACCACAAAGAATTCCGCAAGTCGAAACATCACATCATTTCGACGGCTTCGTGCACGACCAACTGCCTGGCGCCCGTGGTCAAGGTACTGAACGACAATTTTGGCATCAAGAGCGGTTTGATGACGACGATTCACGCATACACGAACGACCAGAAAATCCTCGACGCGCCTCACAAGGACCTCCGCCGCGCTCGCGCGGCCGCGGTTTCGATGATTCCCACGACCACGGGTGCCGCCCGGGCGGTCGGTAAGGTCATGCCGGAAGTGGCGGGCAAAATCGACGGAATGGCGATTCGCGTACCGACGGCCGATGGATCTCTCGTCGACCTGACGGTGCAGCTCGTGAAGAAGACGACGGCGAAAGAAATCAACGCGGCGATGAAAAAAGCCGCCGCTACGACGCTGAAGGGTTTCCTCGAATATACGGAAGACCCGATCGTGTCGATCGACATCGTGGGCAACCCGTATTCGTCGATTTTTGACGCGGGGGCAACGATGGAAGTAGGCAAAAACCTGTACAAGGTGCTGTCGTGGTACGACAACGAGTTCGGTTATGCCGGCAGAATGGTAGATATGTTGAAACTCATCGGCAAGTGAGTGTGATGATCAGATGAAGAAGTTGAACATCCGCGATTGCGACGTCAAGGGCAAGCGTGTGCTTGCGCGCTTTGACTTCAACGTCCCGCTGGACAGCGACGGGAATATAACCGACGACACCCGTATTCAGGCGGCGTTGCCGACGATAAAGGATATCGTCGAACGCGGAGGCCGGCTCATCATGATGAGCCATCTCGGCCGTCCACGCGGACAGCGCAATGCGGAGATGAGCCTCCTGCCGGTGGCGAACAGGCTGGGTGAACTGGTCAGTAACCCCCTGCGATTCGTCGAGGATTGCGTCGGGGACGAAGTCGAATCGAAAACGCTGGAGCTCTCCGACGGCGAGCTCCTGCTGCTGGAAAACGTCCGCTACTATCAGGAAGAGACGGAGAACGACGCGGAGTTTGCCCGCTCCCTGTCTCGACTGGGAGATATCTACGTGAACGACGCGTTCGGAACGGCGCACCGTGCGCACGCGTCGACGGCCGGCGTCGCCGAGTACTTCGACGTCCGCGCGGCGGGATATCTGATGGAGAAAGAACTCGACGCGCTCGGCAGCGCCCTCGACGATCCGGTCCGGCCGTTCGTCGCCGTCCTCGGAGGCGCGAAGATAAAAGGGAAGATCAACCTCATCAAGTCGCTGATGGACAAGGTAGACGTTGTGATCGTCGGCGGCGGGATGATGTATACGTTCTTCAAGGCCTCGGGGCTGGAAATCGGCAAGAGTATCTGCGACGACTCGTTTCACGCGACGTGCAAAGAGCTGATGGACAAGACCAAAGAGGGGCCTTCGAGGCTTCTCCTGCCGGTCGACACGATCATCGCCCGCGAAATCGACGATTCGGCGCCGACGCGGGAGGTCTCGATCGCGGATATTCCGGAAGACTGGATCGGCGTCGATATCGGGCCCAAAACGGTGACTCTGTTCAAGTCGCAGATAGCGGAAGCCATGACGATTTTCTGGAATGGCCCGATGGGTGTATTCGAGAAACCGAATTTCGCCGAGGGGACAAAGGCCATTGCCCGTGCCGTAGCGGACGGCAAGGACCGCGGCGCGACGACGATCGTGGGCGGTGGCGACAGTGTCGCCGCGATCAACCTGATGGGGATCGGCGACCGGTTTTCGCACATCTCCACGGGAGGTGGGGCGTCGCTCGAATTCATGGAAGGACGGCCCCTGCCCGGGGTGGAATCTCTATGTGATGTCGCGGAGGCGTCGCTCGACGCGTAACGGGACTTGCAGGAAACGGACACGCGCTCTGGCCCGGAGG
>CBDVDJ010000620.1:0-2368 GCA_965372695.1 uncultured bacterium | reverse complement strand
AGCTGACGCTCACCGATCGAGGGTATCTGCTGCTCAACGAGATCGTGCTGCGGCTCCTGGAAAACCGGTAACATGGATATGCTGAGAGAGAAAGACCGCAGAATTCTGAAGACGATCATCGAGCTGTACGTCGCCGATTGCGAACCGGTCAGTTCGCGTGCCGTCCGGGACGCCGGCCACGCGATGAGCACCGCGTCGATCCGCAACTACATGGCGGCGCTCGAGCGCCTCGGATATCTTGGAAAACCGCACACGTCGGCGGGCCGCGTACCGACCGACGATGCCTACCGGTACTACGTGGACGACCTCGAGGACAACCGCAGCGAGTGGGACGAGATTACCGCGCTTTGCCGGACCACGCTCCGGGACGATTCTCGTGACGTGGGCGAGATCATGCTCAACGCTTCGAGGCTCCTGGGAGAGTGTTCCAACAATTTTGCGGTGGTTTATGGTTCGCTCGTCCAGGAAAGCCGGGTCAGCCACGTACGGTTGATTAACCTCGATGGACCCCGCGTTCTCGTGATCGTCAATCTCGAAACCAAATACGAGCGGACCACGACTATCCACCTGGAAAAGTCCTTCACCGATGACGGTGTGGTTGGCGCCGAACAGCGGATCAACCGCGCCGTGTCGGGCAAGTCGCTGGTGGAGGCCCGCAGGGCGGTCAATGCGTTGATCCGGGACAATGTGACCGAAGAGGGGATCATCACGCGCGAGATCTCGACCAACCGCCAGGCCGTGTTTACCGAGCCCCCCGCCGTGGACCTCTATTTCGAAGAACGGAGCCACCTTCTCGACCAACCGGAACTTTCGGACCCAAAAAACTTGCAGTTGATTCTGAAACTGCTTCATAATAAGGAATATCTCACGACCCTGCTTTCCGGCCGGCTGGCGGATGGCACCCAGGTGACCATCGGCGCCGAGAACGAGGACGAAGCGCTCAAGGCGTTCAGCCTGGTGACGGCCGGTTACCGGATGGGTGCCGCGCGGGGTGTCCTGGGGATCATTGGTCCGACCCGGATGCGCTACGATATCGCGCTTTCGCTGGTCGGTACGGTCTCACGCGAGTTGCGTGCGATCGGCGAGGAGTATTTCTGATATTCGGGGAGTCAACGGGCGACGGTGGATGTGATGAAAGGCCGGACCGGTCCGTTATTTGCACAATAAACGACCGGTTCTCAACGATCTGGTGACAAGTAAGGAGCCGACATTGACCGATGACAAGCGACGTACCCTGCGTCCGACCGACGACCCGGAGGAAAAGCCCGACGATTTCGACCCTTCCGATCCCGTCGGTGACGAGGACACCCCCGACATCCAGGATGAATCCGAAGACGAAGAATCGTCACAACCTGGTGATAATGAAGAAATTACGATTGAGGTCGACGACGAGTCCGCCGAGGACGAAGTCGACGACGCCCCCACCATTCCATCGGCCAAGGCGGTGTTGAACCGTCTCCTCGAGAAGAACGAGATTATCCTCAAGCTCAACAAGGACAACGCGGAGAAAGACAGGCAACTCAAAGGCTTGAATGAAAAGTGGCTCCGCTCCATAGCCGAATTCGAAAATTACCGAAAACGCTCCCGTAAGGAATGGGAATTGCTTAAACAGCAGTCTAGGACTGAAGTGATTCTCGAAATCCTGAATATTGTCGATGATTTTGAGCGGGCTTTTTCGGTGACAGAGGACGAGGACGACGAGTTCGTCCAGGGCATCAGGTTGATATACAACAACTTGGTCAGCGTTCTCGACAAATTCGGCGTCCAGGAGATTGACGCCTCCGATAGCCCCTTCGACCCGAACTTCCACATGGCGGTCGGCCAGCTCGAAGCGGATTCCGTCGAATCCGGCCACGTAGTGGAAGTGATTCAGAAGGGCTACCAACTTGACGACGCCGTCATCCGTCCCGCCCGGGTCATCGTTGCAAAGTAACGAATAGTCTTTTGATATATGCACTTTACGGGCGCCCGCCGGGCGTCCAAGGCAAGCAATCGGTGCAGTCCGCCGCATGCAGGAGGAGTCTGTCATGTCAGTAGTGATCGGGATTGATCTGGGGACGACCAACTCGTGTGTGAGCATCATCGAGGGGTCCGAGCCCATCGTTGTGCCCAACAGCGAAGGCAACCGTACGACGCCTTCGGTGGTCGCGTTCGCCAAGAACGGGGAAAGGCTCGTCGGACATATTGCCAAGCGTCAGGCGATCACGAACCCGGAGCAGACGATCCACTCAGTCAAGCGGTTCATGGGATGCCGTTGGAAAGAAGCCCAGGACGACGCGGAAAAGACGTCGTACATCGTCGAAAAGGGCAGCAAGGACGAGGTGGTCATCAAAATCAAGGAGCGCTCGTTCCGGCCGGAGGAAATTGC
>CBDVDJ010000619.1:0-2370 GCA_965372695.1 uncultured bacterium | reverse complement strand
ACGATTCCCGTCGCGTCGCTCACGGTGAGGCTGTCGATGATAACGGCGCCGTCGGTTTGCCAGAGCCCGTCCTCGTCCGACCAGATGTTGTCGGACTGGAACCGAATGCGCAAACGGATATCGCCGGCATGAACCGAATCGGTCAAAACGTGATGCGCGAATCCCCCGCCGATTCCGTCGTAAGAGTGGAGACTGAGCCAGTCATCGTCGCAGAAGTCGTATTCAACGTACGTGTAGTCGTAATCGGGTTCACAGTCCCACGCGATGAGAAAGTCGAGGGACACGTCGCCTGCAACGTTCAGACAGGTCGACGTGGTGAACATCTGATTCCAGTTATTACCGTAGCCGGGCAGTGTGGCGTAACGGCAGAAAAGCGAATCCGTGGTACCGGGCCGTGCACCGCACCACAACGATTGTGCTCCCTCGAGCGGCGACAGCCGCCCGAAATCGCCCCCGCCCAGGCCGGCGAAATCGTCCACGTGGTAGTACACGCCCGTCTGCTCCGTGCGGTCGTGCGAGGTCCATCCCTGCGCATCGCACGGCGGCGTGTCGAAGTCCCAGAATCCAAGTGAGGTGGTGTCGTAAATCGCGGTTGCCAGCGGGATACGTCCGTTGGCCCGTGAGTCCCGTTTGACTGCGGCGGCCGGGTATTGCGGCCGCAGGCCCCGGGCCGGGTCTGATTTTCGCGCGCTCGATGGCAGGCAGAAGCCAAGGGTCAGCACAGCGCACATCGAAATCCACATTGCGCGTCGCATGATCGTTCACCTCTCCAGGCCGGTGCTTACTTCAAAAATATCATTTTCTTCGTCTGTTGATACCCTGTTGTCGTCAGTTTGTAAAAGTACACCCCGCTCGAGACCGCCTGTCCGGCCTCATTGCGGCCGTCCCACGCGATGGGCTTCACGGATTCGGGCGCCAGGAACTCGTCGACGAGAGTGCGGACCATCTGCCCCACCACATTATAGACGCGAAGAGAGACGTGCCCCGCCCGCGCGATCGAGTACTCGATCGTCGTGGTGGGGTTAAACGGGTTGGGGTGGTTCTGGGAGAGCGCGAACGAATAGCTGACTCGATCTTCTGGCCCCGTCGGTGTATCGACGAGGGTCCCCAGCCACGAGACGATCCGGTACAGGTGCTCCGCCCGCGCCGGATATCCAATCGGCGTGTGGTCGCGGATATAGTGAAAGCTGAAGCCGCCGAGAACGAATCCGACATTCACTCCCCGGGTGTTTTCTGTGATCTGGCTGAGAACAGCACCCTTTGTCACGCCACGGCTGCGGTAAGTCATCTGGACGACCGAGGCGCCCCGCGGCTCGAGGATGTCGAAGTCATTGATCACCGGACAGCCTCCGAAGACGACCAGCGTATCGGGTCCGAGACCGTCGGTAAACATTCCGGTCGCCTCGCCGACGCCGAGTGGGCTGACATCCAGGTAGTTGGTGTGATCATCGTCCACCCTCCAGATCATGTAATAGTCCATGAACTTCGCTCTCAACTCGGCAGCGCTCGCGCTGCTGAGCGAGTGGAGCCACTCGTGGGCAACGTCGTCGCCATTGAGATAGACACCGCCCGTACTCTCGAGGTTGTCGAGATATTCCAGGACAAATCCTGTATCGTCAGATTTTTCACTACCGGAATGAGCGTCGCTGAAAGTCGTCCGCAGGTCGCCGCAGTTCCAGATGAGCTTGTTGTAAACCGGCACCATTTGTCGTTGAACGTCCATCACCCGGCTACTCGGGTGGTTACCGGATTCGGATAGTGGCTCTCGAATATCGTAGCGATCGACCAGGTCGAGGAGTCCGAGATACTCGAACGCCGTGTCGAAATAGGGCTGAGCGCCGCGAAAGTCCATTCCGTCGACGTACAGGATGTCGCCGCCGCGTCGCCAGCCCCCGGCGGGGAGAATGGTGAATTCGTCGGGGTTCGCCGCGGCCTCCAGTATATCGTCCGTCTCTCCGGTCGCCGTTGGAACGGGTTTGGCAAAATACGACCAGTTGGCGGACGGAGCCGCCGCTCGGGCCCCGAAAAAGAACCAGACCGTGTCGCCGGGAACAAACAGGTTGTCATTGAGATCGATATTGTAGCGATCGGCGACGACGTTTCCAGACGACGTATAACTCGAGTCCAGTCGAATTTGCGTCCAGTCCCTTCCTCCAATCGTTGGTGTTCCGGCAACTTCGTATCGCAAGTCACCAACCAGCGCGGCCGGAGGAACCGAAGCGGCAGGACCGTCGACACTTACAAAGCAGTACACAGCCGGTCCACTGGAAGAATCGCCCGGGACATGGAATCCCAGACCCGTCTCGCCGCCATATACGGTGACGGACACGGAATCGCCCGGCAGTATTCCCGGGCTGCTCGAAGGCAGGA
>CBDVDJ010000618.1:0-2370 GCA_965372695.1 uncultured bacterium | reverse complement strand
AAAAATGAAAAAGTACATTGTAGTGATCATCGCAGCCGCCGTAGTCATGGCCGGCGCGCTTTACTACTACAGCCGTTCGACCGACCGGCCCGCGGTGGCCAGCCTGAGCACCCAGATGGCCCCGGGGATGGGTGGGGGTGCGGTGACGCCGGCGGCGTTTACCGGCGAAGTGCTGGAAACTATGGACGCGGGCGGCTACACGTATGTGCGGATCAAGGGCGCCGGCGCCGGCGAGGACGTCTGGGCCGCCGGACCGGAGACGCCGGTCAAGGTGGGCGAGACGGTGTCCGTACCCGCCGGAATGAAAATGGAAACGTTCAGGAGTGACACCCTCGACCGTGATTTCGACGCGGTGTATTTCGTTACCGAGATCCGGACCGGTTCCACACCGGCGCCGGGTGGTATGCCGGCGGGACATCCGCAGGTCAACGCCGGCGGCGATTTGCCGGAAGGAATCGATCTTTCGGGTATCGAAGTGCCCGACGGGGGCAGGACCATTGCCTCCGTGTTTGCCGACAAGAGCTCGCTCGGGGGCCAGGAAGTCGTCGTCCGCGGAATGGTGGTCAAGTTTACCCCCGGCGTGATGGGCAAGAACTGGATCCACCTGCGCGACGGTACGGGCGGAGAGGGCACCAACGACCTGACGGTCACCACCAACGCGACCGCCGCTATCGGTGACCTCGTCACCGCGCGCGGCAGGGTGACACTCGACAAGGATTTCGGATTCGGTTACGCCTACGACGTACTCGTCGAGGACGCCAGAGTCACCGTGGAATAGTCACTGATACGGAATCGCAAAAGGAGAGCGGTAATGGCGGACAAGGACGGAATCAGGGATTCGCACGACTATCGCCCGGATGTCAAACAGAAGAACATCTCGTACGACCTGAAGGGGTGCAACTCGCTCGACTGGGGAATGAAAAACCGGCTGGCGAACATCTTCAACCCGGCGACGAACCGCACCGTCATGCTGGCGGTGGACCACGGCTACTTCATGGGGCCGACGTCGGGTCTCGAGCGGATCGACCTCGACATCGTGCCGTTGCTCCCTTACGCCGACACCCTCATGTGTACGCGCGGCGTTCTCCGTACGATGATCCCTCCGACCTTCAACAACGGGGTCGTCCTGCGGTCGAGTGGCGGACCGAGCATCCTCAGGGAGCTCTCCAACGAGGACATCGCCGTCGACATGGAGGACGCGCTGCGCCTCAACGTGGCGGCGGTGGCCGTACAGGTGTTCGTGGGCGGCGAGTATGAATCGCAGTCGGTGATCAACATGACGCAGCTCGTCGACATGGGCAATCGTTACGGAGTCCCCGTCCTCGGCGTGACGGCCGTCGGCAAGGAGATGGCCAGGGACGCGAAATACATGCGGCTCGCCACTCGCATGTGTGCCGAGCTGGGTGCGACCTACGTCAAGACCTACTACGTCGAAGACGGATTCGATTCGGTGACGGCGGCCTGCCCGGTCCCGATCGTGATCGCCGGGGGCAAGAAAATGCCCGAACTGGAAGCGCTCACGATGGCGTACAACGCCGTTCAGCAGGGCGCGTCGGGCGTCGACATGGGCCGGAATATTTTCCAGTCGGACGCTCCCGGGGCGATGATCCAGGCGGTCCGCAAGGTGGTCCACGAGGACATGAAACCGGCGGAAGCGCTCGAGTACTACCAGACCCTCAAGGGCGGCAAGTAGGCAGACGCCGGCCGAGGGCCTACGGCCTCCCGCACACATAATCGTACCAGACAAGACCCGGCGAGGCGCGCCACCGAAGGCGCGCACCTCGCCGGGCTTCTATTTTAGAAGCGTGATCTTCGTGTGGTCGGTCCGTCCGCCGGCGCGCAGGACGACGAGGTAGACGCCGCTGGCGGCGCGGTTGCCGCGGCGGTCGATGCCGTTCCATGTTGCCCGGTGGGGACCGCTCTGCTTCGTTTCGTTGACGAGGGTCTGGACGAGCCGGCCCGCGACGTCGTAGATCGATACCGACACGAGTCCCGGCGCGGCGAGGTCGTAGTCGATGGTCACTGTCGGGTTGAACGGGTTGGGCCACGGCGCGCCGAGTTGCGTGGCGGCGGGCGGGGGCGTGTCGTTCGTGCCGACGACGTAGTACCAGTATTCGTAGGCACCCATGTCGACGTCGGTGCCCGTGATGCGGGCGTATCCGTCGAGGTCGGTCGACGGCAGATCGGGCGCGTTGTTGTCGCCGGCGTCGATGGCGGGGGACAAATGGGTCAGCCTGAGGTTCCCGCCGGCCGCGTCCTCGAAGAGGGGGTCTTCGTCGAGGTTGCCGCCGCCGTCGGTGCCGGTCGCCGGATTCCAGCCGCCGCCGCTGCCGCCGCTGCCCTCGATGAGCGAGTGACTCACCAGCGGTG
>CBDVDJ010000617.1:0-2370 GCA_965372695.1 uncultured bacterium | reverse complement strand
CCGAAGACATCGCCATCGCTGAAGAGATTCTCTCGCACACGAAGTGACGGAGGACGGCTTGTACAAAATCGGAAACGGATACGACGTGCACAAACTCGTCGAGGGCAGACCGCTGATGCTGGGGTGCGTCCACTTCGACGACGCCCCTCTCGGGCTCGACGGCCACTCCGACGCCGACGTGGTGGCCCACGCCATCTGTGACGCTCTTCTCGGAGCGGTGGGCCTGGGCGATATCGGGGAACACTTTCCCCCGACCGACCCGCAGTACAAGGATTTCCCCGGCGGCGGCTTTCTCGGCCGGACGGCGGCCATGCTCGAAGACGCCGGCTACGCGATCGAGAACGTCGACTGTGTCGTGATGAGCGACGCGGTGAAGCTGGGCGGAAGAAAAAAAGCGATGGCCGTTACCATGGCGGCCCACCTCGGTATCGACGGCGCCCGCGTCAACGTCGGCGCCACCACGCACGAAGGCACCGGCCCCGTGGGCCGCGGCGAAGTGATCGCCTGCGAAGCCGTCGCGCTCGTCCGGAAACTCCCGGGCTAGCGGTACTGTGCCTTGATCCGGCCCCACGTGGTCTCGTCGACCGGCACGGGGAGCTCGGGGCAGGTGGGGTTATTCCCGTACGCCAACGGGCAGATAATCGCCGTCCCCGACGTCGCCTGGATCAGCCGCTGGTCGGGCCAGGTGACCGCGCGCATAAGTCCTGAAGACGGATATACGTCCATGCACACGAGCATGTTGACGGACGCGCAATCCTCCACGGCGATTTGACAGCCCTGGCACATCCACAGGACGATGACCTTCAACACCTGCACGGGCGCATGGGCGCTGACCGGCAGGGGAAACGCGATGGCGATTCCGGTTGGTGACGATCCCAGGGCCAGGTGGCTCTGGTCCCAAACGTCGCCCAGCCAGATGAGCTCGGACGGCAACGCCAATCTGAACTCGATTGCCGAGAGCCACGCGTCGAAACCGTGCGCGACGATATAGAGTTCGCCGACCACGGAGCCCGGCGGGCCGTCCGGACAGCTCGGAGCGACCGTTTCGGTCAGGTCCTGGTCGAAGTAGACTTGCAGGCAGGCGGGTTGTGCGTTACCGTCGGGAACGGCGGCGAACACGATAAGAAAAGCAAAAACGCCGATTAACAATCGATTCATGGTGAGTGCCCCTTATCGAGAGGGTAAGCACCTTCATTATACCACGGAAACAGGACATGGACATCGACAACAGCAGCGTCCGGGTGCGATTCGCGCCCAGTCCCACGGGGTTCCTCCATGTGGGTGGGGCGAGAACGGCTATATTCAACTGGCTTTACGCCCGCCATACGGGCGGAACCTTTGTACTGCGCATAGAGGACACGGACGCCGAACGAAGCACCCGCGAGAGCGAGGCCTCTCTCCTGGACGACCTGCGGTGGCTCGGACTCGACTGGGACGAGGGCCCGGAAGCGGGCGGCGGTTGCGGTCCTTACCGCCAGTCGGAACGAACAGAACTCTACCGCGAGGTGACGGCGCGGTTCGTCGACGACGGAGTCGCGTACCCGTGCTTCTGCACCGACGAAGAGCTGGAGAAAAAACGAGAGGCGGCAATGGAGGCGGGGCGGTCGCCGCACTACGACGGGGCCTGCCGGGATCTCTCTCCGGAGCAGGTCGCGGAGAAGAGGGCGGCGGGCACGCCCGAGGTGATCCGGTTCCGTGTCCCCGACGAGGCGATTGTGTTCGACGACCTGGTGCGCGGCTCCGTAGCGATGCACACCGACATGGTGGGTGACTTTGTTGTCATGCGTTCCAACGGTCTGCCCACGTACAACTTTGCCGCCGTGCACGACGACCACGCGATGGGGATCACGCACGTGCTTCGCGGCGAGGAGCACCTGTCCAACACGCTGCGCCAGATCCTGATCTACCGTGCGCTGGGCGCCGAGCCGCCCGCGTTCGGACACGTGCCGCTGATCCTCGCCGAGGACAAGACCAAGCTGAGCAAGCGCCACGGCGCCAGTTCGGTCGAGGAACTTCGCAAGCGGGGATTCCTCCCGGACGCACTCGTCAACTACCTCGCGCTGCTTGGCTGGTCGCACCCCCCCGAGGGCGAAAAAGAAAAGCTCTCCCGCGACGAGCTGATAAAGGCGTTTACGGTCGAACGCATCAACAAGTCGGCGGCGGTATACGACCCGCAGAAACTCACCTGGTTCAACGGCCTCTATATCCGCGACCTTTCGGCCGACGGGTGGGTCGCCGTCGCGTCGCCGTTTCTGCCCGGCGAGATCAAGGAGCGATTCGACGCGGATGCGCAGCGGGAGATTCTCGACATCCTTCAGGCCAAGGTCGAGACGCTCGGCGATCTCGCGACGCAGGCGCTGATCTTTCTCG
>CBDVDJ010000616.1:0-2374 GCA_965372695.1 uncultured bacterium | reverse complement strand
AGTCCTCCCGGCTGAATTCATACCGGCGACCGCCGCCGGCATTCGCCGCCGGAAACACTTCGTAAGCCGTCCATTCCAGCTCCAGGCCTTCCGCCAGCGTGATAATAAAATCGGCCGACTTCAACGGCCGCTCCCACGCCGCCGTCGTCGTGAGGATGTAGCACGCCGACCGGTCGGGGCACGCCTGCCGGTAGACGACGCGAATCCCCACCGACCCCTGCGCCGGGATCTCCACCGAGAACACCACGCCGTCTTCCCGTGTGCCGAACTCGACGGGCTGTTTCCGATGCCATACCGAAATTGAATCGGGGTAGGGGTGGGTCGAGTCGACGGGAAAGGGATAGAACAACGTCTGGGGCCGGGTGTACGGGGCGGGATTTCGCAGGACGTAAATACCATCCACCGTGATCGCGGTGTCTTCGACGGCGATAGAGATCCGCTCGCGGGCGAACTCGATGTCACCCGGGGGTTGCGACACGGCCGCCGTCCCCGCGGCCAGCAGAAACGCCGCGGTCGCGAGCGCCGGCCACGGAAAACCGTCCCGCCGACCCGGCGGGCGTGCTCGGGGTTCTTTGCCTCTCATCATACGATTATATCAGATTTCGGGGGATTCTGACGCCGGGACCCGGGATTGTCCAGACCCGGAATGCCGAAGGGCTCCGGCCGGGGTACGAAGCGTCCCGCGAGCGATAATATACTGGCGAGAGGGGCGGGCCCCGGCCGGGCTGCGAAGCGGCTATGAGATGACTACATCTCGAACACGGCCGCGTGGAGGATGCGGTCCTCCCAGACGAGCGCCGCCGCCGTCGTCGAGTCGTCCTCCCAGCGGACGTCTTCCCCGAACCCGACGGACGGCGTGGCGCTCCACGTCAATTCACCCGGACGCAACAGGAACGAATGCGCCGCTTCGGCCGAGGGCGGAGCGCCCTTCCTGCCGGCGGAGAGGGCGCTGAACGCGTAACTCCTCAGGATGCGCGGCCATATGGAATCGAACACCGGGCTGTGTTCGAACAGGTCGGCGGCGCACACCCGGCCGCCGATGGCGACGACGGCGCCCGTAGCGCCGGCGGGCAGCTCGATGACTCCGACGATGTCGTCGACCGACCCGCTCACCTGCTTCGAGTTGTACACGTCGCTAAGGGCGGCCGAAGGGGAATGCACCCCGTGACGGGCGCTCTCTTCGTCGACGGCATGCCACACCATTCCCTGGTCGGCGAAGTAACGGCTGACCTTGTCCTTGACCGACCGCCGGGTGCGTCCGATCTGCTCCGACTTCATCATGCGCATCGCGACCGGTTCGTACGCGCCGGGCGAGAACTTGCCGCCGCCGGTGCTCCAGCGGCCCCGCTCCACGCAGGTCACGGGGATTTCCGTCCTGCCCGGTCCGGCGAGCACGGTGATGTTGAGGGTGCGGTTCTGCTTGGCGCCGACATACTCCTCGCCCTGGATGCCGAGCAGCGGGAGCTTGCCGTCGTTTTCGATCACGATCAGGGGGACGTTGCCCGAGTCGTGGAGTTCGGTCACGCGGGCGAACCCTTTTTCGACAGCCGTCGACAGGAGCATGTAGTCGGCCGGCGCTTCACCTGATTTGGCCGCGGCGTTGCCGCCGTCGATCGGGAACACGGGAAACACGGTGAGATTGCCGCTGGTGGACGGGTCACCGATCTTGAAAGAAGGCCATTGGTAACGGTCGTTTCTGGGCGTAGTCATCCTGGTACCTCCGTCGGGGTTCAGTGAGGCGGTTACGAGCGAGCGTTATGTTGCCTGGTTGCGGGGCTCAGCCCAGCAGTTTGCGGGCGAGCGCGACGAGCTCTATGATCTTGTCGACAAACTCGTCGTCGCCGGTTGATCGGTAGTGGATCTCGACGTCGTCGTCCACGCGGACGCGATTCCACACCTCGGAGGTGATGACGTCGGGGTCGGGGGGCGTTACGCCGGTACTGTCGTGCCGCGCCATGCGGGCACGGTCGTAAAGAGAGGAGATCAGATCTTTCGAACGACGGCTCGACGGCTCGCTCGACTGATAAAACAGCCGGCGGGGCTCACCGTCCGGCGCGTCGTCCGGCGCGTCGTCCGACAGGACGTCATGTGTGTCTGCGAATGCCTTGTCCGACTCACCGTCCGTTGCGTCCTGGCTCAGAAGCATATTTCTCCTGTCGAGTTCGTCGGGGCCCTCGGGAGGTCCCGCGGACATCGTTTCCCACGTGCTCTCGAGGCGGACTTCGCCCGTTTCGTCTCCCCTTTCCCGGCGAAGCCGCTCGACCTCGTGCCGGAGCTGGTGCTCGGTCATCGTATCGATGACCTCGCGGATCCCCGCCAGCCGCAGGTGGGTCGATGCCTTCATTTCCTGTATCAGCGCCAGTCTCAATCGGTG
>CBDVDJ010000615.1:0-2374 GCA_965372695.1 uncultured bacterium | reverse complement strand
ACGGGACTGTCGAGTATCGATCCCAGCCATGACAGGACCGCGTGCAGGTGCTCGGAGCGATCGGGAATCCCCGCCGGACGGTCGTCGCGTATCATACTGAACCTGAAGCCCGAGAGGACGACGCCCACCTCTGTGCCGATTGAGTTGGTCGTCCGTTGCGATAGAATTGCGCCCTGCGACGTGCCTCCGCCGCGGTAAGTCGCCTCGAGCTGCGACGTCCCGACGGGTGAGAGGACGTCGAAACGGGACACGGGTCCGGGGCACCCGCCGTACGCGACGAGCGAATCGACGCCGAACGTGCCGTCGAACATCCCGCCTGGCACGCCCACCACGAGCGGGGAGTAGCCGACGCCGGCGGCGGCGTGGTCGCCGCCGTCAAAAGAGAAGTTCATGAAAATGCTCCGGAAGGCGATCGCACTCGCGCCGCTCAGGCCGGCCCACTCTTCGGCGATGTGGTCGCCGGTGAAGTAGACGCCGCCGGGGCCGGGCAAGTTGTCGAGGAACGTCTGCAGCAGAGTGAAGTCGTCGGACTTCCTCGTCAAGCCGTCGGATACCGTACCGACGGACAATGTCCCGGTATACCAGATGATCTTGCGGTAGCACGGCAGGAGTTGGGCGTAAACATCCACGCACTTTCCGGCGAGCGAATTGGGATACGCCGAGCTCGAGCGCGTGATTTGATACCGGTCGACCTTATCGTCGAGATCGAGCATCTCGAGCGCGCTGCCGATCAGGTTGTCGCGCAACGAGAATGGCTCGACCACCAGGATGTCGCCCCCGCGCAGAAATCCGCCGGCCGGGAGGCAGGTGAACTCCATCGGATTGTCGAGAACCGCCGTCATGTCGGCCACACTGCCGGTGAAATCGGAGTAGTAGGTGACGATCGAAGACGGCGCATCGCTCTGGGCCGCCCCAAAATAGTAAATCGTATCCCCGGGCGTAAAGAGGTTGTCGTTCAGGTCCAGCTCGTAAAGATCCGGCCACGTACCTTCCCGGTTGACCGGATCGTACCAGAACGTGTCGATACGGACCTTGTACCAGACATCCCCGTCGTGGGTGAGCGAATCGACCACCGGCCAGCGCAAGTCGTCATCGGTGAGCGCCGCGCCGCTCTTTCCCGGCTGGCCCTGCGGGTGCACCGATACGTACAGGTACGCCGCCGGTCCGAAATTGGTGTGCGGATCCGTCGCCAGGCCGTCGGTGGCGTCAGCAATGGTCAAATCTATTTTGTCTGCAAACGCCATCCGTGGATCTGTGTAAGCGTATACGTCGTAGCCCTCGTCGGCGCGGACCGTGCCGGTCAGCGTACCGTCGGTTGCAAACGAGTCGTGGAAATTGCCCATGGTGATCGTCGGACCGGCGGTGGCGACGCTGTAAACCGACACGTTGTCGAACAGCGGCGCATTCGTGTGGCATTGGCCGTTACCGTACTGACCGCACCACCACACACAAAGGTCCCTGACGCGAAGCTCGACCTGCAGCCCGGTCGCACCGGGCGTAATTCCGGTGGTTATCGTCACTTGCGCGCGGGCCCACCACGGCGTCTCCGTGTATATGTAGCTGAACCAGCGATCCCACACCCCGGGGCACCCGTCGACGATTGACACGTATCCCCAGTTGTAGAACACGAGGGCGTTGAGGGGCAGGTCGGCATAGACGTCCCATTCCACGATAACACCGGCTGCTCCCGTTCCCAGCAGAGCGATCTCGGGCGACCGGACCGCGTTCTCGATGTACTGGCCTCTGGCGTCCTCGTAGGGAACGACCGCCTGCGTGGCATAGCCCCCGCACGAGAAGTCGTACGGCGATCCGCTCACGAAGTCCCACACGCAGCTGAACTCCTGCCGGCACGGGTCCTTCTGGACGTGGGTGATCCCAGGATAGAGCCCGGCGAAGTCGCCGTACCCGGTGTTGTTACACGTGACCCAGTCGTCGGCTCCAGTGTCGTCGACCGCCTCGTCCTCGAAGAGCTCCGTCGCCAGCACCACGCCCGTCGTGTCACGGACCGTGAGGCTGTCGAGGATCATCGCACCGTCCGTGTTCAAGAGACCGTCGTGGTCGGACCACCCGGGGTCCGAAGTGAAGTGGAAGCGCAGGCGAATCGATCCCGAGTGCGAGCCCGCCGACAGCGTGTCGGACGCGAATGCTGTTCCGATGCCGGAGTAGACGACCGGTGTGTCGAAGTGGCGCCAGTTGTCGTCGCACTCGTCGTATTGCAGGAAAACGCCGTCGCAGCACGCTTCCGTGTCCCAGCTGACGAGATAGTCCACCGAGACGTCTCCCGAAACCGGCACGCAGATCCGCGTGCAGAAGTTCTGGTCCCAGTTGTTGCCGTATCCCGGTGTTGCGTATGCGCAGTTGTCGGGGTCGGTGC
>CBDVDJ010000614.1:0-2376 GCA_965372695.1 uncultured bacterium | reverse complement strand
GGTTCGACGAGGCCATCATGGTAGCCCTTCGAGCGCGGGAGCTGGATCCCCTGTCGATTATAGTAAACGCTGTTGTGGGAGTTGTGTATTTTGCTGCGCGCCGATACGACGAGAGTATCAAGCATCACGAAAAGGCGCTCGAAATGGATCCAAACTTCCTGCTGGCAAACACGTATATTGTCTTGTCGTTGACCGCAAGCGGCCGGTACGACGAAGCGATCGAGATTATGCGAAGAGTGGAACCACTGGCGGTCGAACATGCTTACACACTGGGGGTGTTTGGGGGAGCTTACGCGAAGGCCGGTCAAAGAGACGAGGCCTTACGGATATTCGATCAGTTGGACGAATTGGCCCGGGAGAGATACGTTCCTCCCGTCCACCGCGTCAACGTCCTCATGGGGCTCGGCGAGACTGACAAGGCGATGGATTTCTTGGAGGAAGCGATTAAAGATCGAAATCCAATGGTGATTTTAGCCAAATCGGATCCCTTATTCAATCGGCTGCAGTCGAATCAACGGTACCAATTGCTCCTGAAGAAGATCGGTTTGTGACATGATAGGCCAGACCATATCCCACTATAAGATCCTCGAACAGCTCGGCGAGCGCGGGATGGGTGTCGTCTGGGAGGCCGAGGACACGAAGCTGACACGGGCATTGCTTTCAAGTTCCTATTGGCAAAGCTGGCAGTTTGGAGAACAGAATCCGAAAGAACTTGAAATATTCCGAGGAGAGTAATGACCGGGCCCCCAATTTCTTGAGATCGGATCTTACGCCCCTCCGGTTAACACAGATCTGCTCTCTCAAAACGCCCCAAAAAACTGAGAACAATCCGAGGAGGGTTACGACCGGGGAGCCCGTAGTGTCCGAAAACTGAAACGCACTGTGGCGCCACCGCTTGCCGAACGTCTGATACACTCGCCGCATGACTAAAACCATCCATCTTCAACTCCTCCTGGCCACGTTCGCCGGCTGGATTGGTCGTCTGCGAACGGCCGTGTTCGCCTTCCCTCCGCAGCCGTGGGTGAAACAAGGAATTAGAAACCACACTGAACCCGTTTCGATCATTATGAGAAGCCGATTTCGTTCGGGGGATGGCAATACCCGCAATCCTTCCCTATATTCTATAATGGTCTGGGATTTTAAGACAGGGTAATAAGGTGGATTTGCCGTTAGAATCGGGGAACAGACAGGAGGCAGATCCATGCGCAAGAGTTACTCGGCGAGTCTCAAGGCCCGGGTTGCGTTGGAAGCGATCAAGGGCGAACGGAGTCTCTCGGAATTGGCGTCGAAGTACGAAGTGCATCCGAACCAGATCCGACAATGGAAGAAGACGTTGCTGGCGGGGATGGGGGATGTGTTTTCCGACAAGCGTCGGCGAAAGGCGCGAAACACCGATGAGGAAAAGGCGAAGCTGTACGAGGAAATCGGTCGGCTCAAGGTGGAGCTCGACTGGCTCAAAAAAAAATCTGAGCTGTTTGACGACTGAGAAGAAACGGACGGTAGTGGAGCCCGGTCATGCAGAATTGTCTGTAACGCGCCAATGCGAGCTGCTGGATCTGTCCAGGGCGGCGTATTATTATCGGCCGCATCCGGTGAAAGAGGAGGACGTGCGGCTAATGCGATTGATCGACGAGGAGTACACACGACATCCGTTCTATGGCTCGCGATCGCTGCGGGACTACCTGGAGAAGCAGGGCCACGGGGTGTGCCGGGATCGGGTCAGGCGACTGATGGGGATCATGGGGATCGAGGCGGTATATCCGCGGAAGCGTCTAAGCCTTCGAAACAAGGCGCACAAGGTCTATCCGTATCTGCTACGCAATTTGGAGATTGTCCGTCCCGACCAGGTGTGGTGCGTTGACGTCACGTACATACGGTTACGACGGAGCTTTTCGTATCTGGTGGCTGTGATGGACTGGTACAGCCGATATGTGCTGTCGTGGGTGTTGTCGTTGTCACTGGAGGCGGGTTTTTGCGTCACAGCTTTGAAGTCGGCTCTTGAGATGTCGATACCGGACATAATGAACAGCGACCAGGGCAGCCAGTTTACGTCGGCGGAATTCACGGTGCCACTGCTCGAGGCCGGGGTGGCCATCAGCATGGATGGCAAGGGTCGAGTATTTGATAATATCATGATTGAGCGCTGATGGCGGACGGTGAAGTACGAAGATGTGTATTTGAAGGACTACACGCACGTTTTCGCGGCACGGGAGAGTCTGGAAGCGTATTTCGCGTTCTACAACGAAGAAAGGGGTCATTCGAGTCTGGGCGGCCAGACGCCGTCCGAGGTGTATTGGGATGGCCGCGCGTTACCGGCGGTGGCGGTGTGACGATGTCGCGACGAGGCTGCAACTGCGCTTCGGGCTACGCCCTCCG
>CBDVDJ010000613.1:0-2378 GCA_965372695.1 uncultured bacterium | reverse complement strand
GAATCTGTGTCTGACGGTCGCGCCGGCGGGGGACTTCAACGGCGACGGGGTCAGCGACCTCCTGGTCGGGGCGCCCGAGTACGACGAGGACGGGCTTAATCCCCCGGACGGCCGTGTGTATATGTTCTTCGGTTCTCCGTCGGGGCTGGACGCAACAGCCTCCCGGCTGTTTACGCACAACCGAGGCGCAAGGTTCGGGTGGTCGCTGGCATCGGCGGGTGACACCAACGGTGACGGGTACGACGATATTCTGATCGGCACCCACCCCAACTTTTTGCAAGTAACGGAAGAGGCGGTGTTTATCGTTGCGGGCGCGCCGGATGGTCCCGAACTCGACTTGGCGCAGATTATCACCATCACGAAACCTCTTGATGCCCCGGGACACTACATCAACATTGCGGTGGCATCGGCGGGTGACGTCAACGGCGACGGGTACAGCGACATTATCGTAGGCGACGAGGATTGGGACTTTAATGAAGGGCGCTCTTACGTCCATCGCGGCGTTCCCGCTCCCGGAGTACCCGGGGGCACGCCGCTGTGGACGGCGCCGGGGGAGGCGGCCCACGGGCGGTTCGGTGTTTCGATGGCGGCGGGTGACTGGAACGGCGACGGGTGGACCGACATAGCGTCGGGCGCCCACCTCGAAACCGGACAAGCGGCCGACGCCGGCGCCGCGTACGCCAGTTTTGGCGGCTTCGACGGCCTGTCCGCCGCGCCGGGATGGAGCGCGAAAGGAACCCAGACGGGAGAGTGGTTCGGCTACGCCCTCGCCGACGCGGGGGACATCGATGGCGACGGTTACGCCGACCTCGCGGTGGGCTCTCCGCATTATTCCGGGAGTGACCGCGACGAGGGCGCTGTTTTCTTTTTCAACGGCTCGGTCGATGGGCCGGGGGACGACGCGTTGTGGATGGTGGAAGGGAAGCAGCCGGGTTCGGGATTCGGATACGACGTCGCCCGCGCGGGTGACGTCAACGGCGATGGCTACAGCGACGTGATCGTGGGAGCGTTTCGCTACAGTAACGGTGAAGCCGAAGAAGGTATCGCGCGCGTGTTCTACGGATCGCGTCACGGCCCGTTCGATGCGTTCTCGTGGACGGCCGAGGGGGGCCAGCCCGCCGCGTGGTTTGGCTATTCGGTGGCCGGCGCGGGGGACGTCAACGCCGATGGCTACAGCGACGTCGTCGTTGGCGCGCCGCACTACGACTGGGGCGCCAGTGGCGACGAAGGCGCTGCGTTCGTCTACCTCGGGAGCGATACCGGCCTGGCGGCATTGCCGGCGGTGGTGGTGTCGGCCGGCGTGGCCGGCTCACTTTTTGGCCTCGATGTCGCCGGCGCCGGGGATGTCAACAATGACGGCCGCGACGATATCGTGGTGGGGACCGGCGGCGATCGCATGCTGCTCGTCGAAACAGGGGTCGCATTCGTTTATGCCGGTGGCGGAGATGCCGTGCTGGAAACACCGGTCTGGTCGGCTTTCAGCGACGCGGTACTCGGAGGACTCGGCCGTACGGTAGCCGGGGTGGGAGACGTCGACGGCGACGGATTCGGCGACGTGCTCATCGGCGATCCCCTTTTCGACAACGAGTACGCCGATGTGGGACGAATCGTTCTCTATGGAGGATCAGTCTCCGGACGGCTGAAGGAACCTGTATGGGATGCCGAGGGCACGTCGCCCGGCGCGCAGCTCGGGTACTCGCTGGCAGCCGTCGGGGATATCGACGGCGATGGGCGCTACGACGTCGGCGCCGGTGCGCCCCGGCTTAGTAGCGACTCTCTCGCCACTGAAGCAGGCGCCGTATTCGTGTACGGCACCAACCCCCTGCCGACGCCGGTTTTCACGGCAGGCCAGGTCCGCCTGGATTCGTCGATGATCGGATTGATGGGGAGCGCGGAAGATACCGAGGCGTTCATGTTGCGGGTGTGCGTGAGGCTGCCGGCCGGCGCAAACTCGCTCCGGCTGCAGTGGCAGGCCGACCTGCCGTCCGAGCCGTGGAGTGTTTTGTTCATGCGAAACGGAACGCAGGTATTTCGCCGATCGAATGGTGAGGTCGGTCCGGTATTCGGCGAACTGGTCGAGAGAATCGATCCCCCGATGCAGCCCGGGCACGTCCGCTGGCGGGTGCGCGTGTTGACCGACCTGCCCTCGCGGCCCCTTTCGCGATGGTACTACCACCCCGCCAACCCCAACGGCGGCGCGTCGGTGCGGTTTGGCTTCGCGCCCGATCTGCCGCCACCACCACCCCCTCCGCCGCCACCCCGTCCGGACCCGATCGAGTACGAGCTGAGCGTGGGAGAAGTGTATCCCAACCCCTTCAACCCGAGGGCCCATGTGAACTTCACCCTGCCCGGACCGGGGACGGTCGACATCGTGATAT
>CBDVDJ010000612.1:0-2379 GCA_965372695.1 uncultured bacterium | reverse complement strand
CAACGTTACCTCTGATCGGAAGGTCTGGGGATTCCACCTGGGTTACAAGCCGGCCAGGTCGTTCAACCTGCTGGCGAATTACAACTACAACCAGCGCAAGGGAGACCGCGTCAGTTACCCCCTGGGGACGACGGGGAGCTGGCTGGGAACGGGCTACGACTACATTCAGCACAACGGCGGACTCGAGGCCCAATACGTGCGTGGCCGCCGCGGCGGCGCGCTTCGTTACGACTTTACCGACTTTACCAACAGTCAGGATCAGCAGACGGATCGTCGCGGGAACCTGCTGAGCGCGCGATTTAATTCGCCGTGTTTCTTTTACGACAAGTGGACGCACTTTTTTCGTTTCGCCTACGGCAAGCAGGACGTGGTCAATGCCGGAGTCGACCTGACGCTTTTCAATTTCCAGTACAACGGGATCATTACCCCGGTCCGCTGGTTCCGGTTCCAGTACAACCTCTATTTGAACCGGTTTGACGACAGCTCCACCGCGATGGTCACCGATAATATCCAGAACAACTTCGACGGAGAGTTTTACTACAGATACGGCCGCATTTTTGGCGGATTAGGATACGAGATCAACGACGACGACAGGCAGTTGACCGATTACAACACCTACATAGTCGGCGGGACGTTCGATTACGAAAAACGTGTTTATGCCAAACTGAGTTATGCCAACCGCACCAAGACCGACCTGGAGAAGACGACACTTCTCCAGGATATCGAGTCGGAACGGGTGCGGGCGGATCTTAAACTCACCGTGACCGACGAACTCGTAGTCGGCGGCCGGTACACCGAGGGGGAAAGGGTCTATCCCGACATTGGCGCTTCGGCCAAAGGTCAGTGGACCAAGGGGTACCTTACTTACAAGCTGCCGGTGTGGTTCTCGATCGTCGGCGACTACGTTTACCGGGTGGAGGACAACAAGAACCTGGTCGGGACATTCAAGACCAACACGCAAATCGCGACCACCAGGCTGACTTTCGACCGGGTGCGGGATTTCTCCTTCGGTATCGGGGGCACCTACCTGAGGGTAAAGGAAGACCTCGATATCGAGAAGACCATCTTTTTCGTGGAGGCGGCGTACACCGTCGCGGATAAATATCACTTCGAACTCGAGTACAACGGATTCAACTACGACGATTATATCGTCACGGAGCGTTACTACACGGGAAATGTAGTGTGGTTCAACGTCGCTTACGATTTTAACGTGAAGTTTTCCGATTAACGGTCCCTGAATACTGGAACGGGAGGTAACAAATGCACTGCAACAGAATGGCAATGACGCTCTTTTGCATCGCTGTCGTGGCGTCGCTGTTCGCCGCTTGTGAGCGCAATGTAACGACGATAAACGAGACCTATACGGCGTCGGCCTGCTTCGACTGTCACAGCGATCAGAATACCGTAATTGTCGCCGCGGAAGGACAGTGGCGCTACTCACTACACAGCAGCGGGAGAACCACTCAATTTAATTTCAGCTCGTGCGTATTCTGCCATACCAGTGAAGGATTCGTGGCCAATGCCGAGGGGACGGAATTGCCGCCCAGCGTGTCCACCATGCCGACGATGATTCACTGCTTCACCTGTCACGCCCCGCACACGAACACCAATCTCTCGTTGAGGGTGACCGAGCCCCAGACGCTCGCGGACGGCGTCTCGTTCGACATGAACGCGGGGAATATCTGTGCTGTCTGTCACCAGGCGCGCCGGGACGTCAATACGTACGTGCAGCAGCCCACGGAGCTGTCGTTGCGCTGGGGACCGCACCACGGCCCCCAGACCGACATGTTCTGGGGCTCCAACGGCTACGAGTACGCCGGGTACACGTACCGTCAGACGAGCCACCGGGCCGTCGTCGATGACGGCTGTCTCGACTGCCACTTCAAGCCGGTCAACTCGTACATGGTCAGTGGCCACTCGTTCAACATGGAGTTCGTCGTCAATGGCGACACGCTGCGGAATACGGCCGCGTGCGCAAATTGCCACGGTGATCTGGACGACTTCAACTACAACAACGTCCAGGACGATGTCCACACGCTCATCGCCGACCTGGAAGCCCTTTTGTTCGCGGCGGGACTGATCGACGATACCGGCCATCCGCTCAGCGTGACGACGTCGCAGGATTCGGCCGGCGCCGTCTGGAACTACCTCATCACGGAAGACGACCGGAGTGTCGGCGTGCACAACGCCAGATATATTACGGATCTGCTGAACTCCGCGATTCAGTTCATAGAGACCGGTCCGCGGGCTCCGGTGGTGGGCGGTACAGGGTCGGCGGAGATTTCGACGAATAACTAGAGGCGGCATCATACCCGCTGGCGTTTACAATCAAAATCGCCCCGGTCCTGATAGAAGGACCGGGGCGATTTTGTGGCCGGT
>CBDVDJ010000611.1:0-2394 GCA_965372695.1 uncultured bacterium | reverse complement strand
CGGCCTCACGGTGGAGACAACGCTCGATCCGAAGCGGCAGCCGTTCCTCTTCGACCACCAGATCGGTGATACGCCGGTACTGCCCGGCGTAATGGGGATCGAAGCGCTGGTGGAAGCGGCCAAGCTCGTGTTTCCCGACCGTTACCTGGCCGCGATCGAAGACGTGACCTTCGAGGCGCCGTTCAAGTTCTACCGCAGCGAGCCGCGGGCCGTCACCGTGCGCGCGCACTTCAAACTCGACGGTGACGATATCGTGGCGGACTGCCGGCTCGAAGGGACGAGAACGCTCCACGGCAGGGAAGAACCGGAGGTAACAACGCACTTCACCGCCACAGTCCGGCTGGCGGCGAAACCCCCGAAGGCGCAGAAGCGCAAGGCCATCCCCGCTCCAGGCGACGCGAAGAAAGTCGAAGCGGACGACATCTACCGTCTCTACTTTCACGGGCCCGCCTACCAGGTGATGGAAAACTCGTGGCGGTCGGGTGACGAGGTCGTCGGCCTTTTCAGCGACAACCTGCCGGCCAACCACGACCCCGCGGATCGAGGGACCCTCGCCAGTCCGCGGCTCATCGAACTGTGTTTCCAGACGGCGGGGTTGTACGAACTCGCCGGCAAGTCGCGTATGGGGCTTCCGTACCAGATCGGCCGTGTCGAATTCCTGGATTCGCCCGCCCGGGCGACGGGTCGTGTACGCGCCGCGGTGACTGCGGTGGGTGACGACCGTTTCGACGCGCAGGTCGTTGACGACGAGGGCAAAGTGTTTATGAAGCTCCGGGGATACCGGACGATGGAGATGCCCGATCCGGTGTCGGCCGACCTGCTGGCGCCGCTCAAGGACATCATGAAATGACGCGACGGGAATGAACGGAACGAGTGACCTGTACTGGCTGACACAGGGAGCCGATGACGTGCCGCGCGGCAATGACTGGCTGGGCGGCCGGGAACTGGAAAAGCTCGAACAACTGCGCTTTACCAAGCGGCGCGCGGACTGGCGGCTGGGAAGATGGACGGCCAAGCGCGCCGTTTGCGCATTTCTGTCGTTGAGCGATTCCCGCGCAGCCCACGAAGCCCACGTAGCCCACGCAGTGGGCGCAAGACCGTCGGAAGTCGAAATCATCGCCGCCGCCGACGGGGCTCCCGAACTCCATGTCGGCGGCGTGACGAGTCCCGCCACGGTTTCTATCAGCCACAGCCACGGAACGGGCTTTTGCGCGCTGTCGCCGGAGGGACTCGCCCTGGGGTGCGACGTCGAGGCGATCGAGCCCCGCGCCGGCACGTTTGCCGCCGACTATTTCACGTCTTCCGAAATCCGAATGATCGAAAAGGCTTCCGGGGAAGACCGGGTCTCGTTGACGACGCTCGTATGGAGTGCCAAGGAGAGCGCGCTCAAGGCGCTGCGCACCGGACTCGACCGCGACACCCGCAGCGTGGAGGTCAGCGGTGTGGAGGTCATCGAAGCCGGTGCGAGCGGGTGGAACCGGCTGATCGTCGACTGCGACGGGGGCGAGAATCAGTTCTTTGGCTGGTGGCGTGGAGAGGGTAAACTCCTGTTCACGATCGCGTGCGGCGTTTTGACAAAAGCGCCGCAGTTATTATCCTGAATCAGGGGGTAGTCAGTTGAAATCGCGAAGCATTCTCCCGGGGATTGCCGTCGTCGTTTGCGCGGCGATGGCCGTACAATGCACCACCGATTATGTTACGGGCAAGCGGACGTTTTCGCTGGTCAGCGAGTCCCAGGAAATCAAGATGGGCAGGGAGGCCGATCCGTCGATCGTAGCCGAATACGGCCTCTACGATGACCCGGGTCTCCAGGCCTGGGTCAACCAGATCGGACAGGATATCGCCGCGGTTTCACACCGGCCGAACCTCGAATACACTGTGCGCGTCGTCGACAGCCCGATCATCAACGCGTTCGCGTTGCCGGGTGGGTACGTGTACATCACGCGCGGGATTCTCGCGCACTTCAACAGCGAGGACGAACTCGCCGGCGTGATGGGGCACGAAATCGGACACGTGGTGGCGCGTCACGGCGCCGAGCAGATGTCGCGCGCCCAGCTCGCCGGCCTGGGGCTGGCGATGGGGAGCGTCGTGTCCGAGACGTTTGCCCAGTATGCGCAGTTCGCCAATGTCGGGGTCGGTCTCCTGTTTCTCAGTTTCAGCAGGGAGCAGGAGTCGGAGTCCGACGTGCTCGGTGTGCAGTACTCGACGACGATCGGATACGATTCGCACCGGATGGCCGATTTCTTCAAGACCCTCGACGCGATGAAGGAGCAGAGCGGACAGAGCCTGCCCGGGTTTCTCTCGACCCACCCGGACCCCGGTGACCGCGAGGCCCGCGTGAACGAACTGACCGACGAATGGCAGGCGAAAGTCGATTACAAACCGCTGAACCGG
>CBDVDJ010000610.1:0-2399 GCA_965372695.1 uncultured bacterium | reverse complement strand
GCACGGACGCGCGCTGCCGATCGCAGAGGGCATCAAGATCCGGCGCCCCGACCTGCACGTGTTCGTCAACACGGGCGACGGCGACTGCTGCAGCATCGGTACGGCGCACTGGATCCACGCGGTGCGCATGAACTTCGATATGATGTGTGTGCTGCACGACAACGGGATCTACGGACTGACCAAGAAGCAGGCCTCGCCGACGACGCCGAAGGGATGGAAGACCAACACGACGCCCCGCGGTACCCTGCTCGATCCGCTCAACCCGCTCACGACGACGCTCGGTGTCACCAACGTGTCGTTCGTCGCGCAGGTGGTCGAGTGGATTCCGGAACTCCTCTACGAGGTCCTCCAGGCCGGCTTCCGGCACAAGGGCTTTTCGTTCATCCGCATACTCCAGCGGTGTCCGCACTTCATGCAGGATATCTACACAAAACTGATGACCGACCCCGCCAACGTCATGTTATTGACGCACGAAAATGGCATGCCCATCAGCGACGGCATCGCCCGTCTGTACAAAACGCAGGAAGAACACGATCCGCGCGACTTGCAGCGTGCCCGTGAGCTCTCCGCTATGCAGGACAAGGTACCCATAGGCATTCTGTACCAGAATCCGGACGTGCCGACGTACGACGATTTGCGCTCCCCGGAACGCGCCCCCACGATCGAACAGCGGCAAGATCTGCTGGAGTCGGCGTTCGATAAATTCGGTATCTTTCCGACCAGTAACATCGAGGTAATAACCGGTGGCAACGGAGATGGATCCGGCGGATCGAAATGAGTCTTTCGACGATATAAAGTGGAACGTGTTGGAGTCCGAACTGGGCGTGACGGAAGCTGAAAAGGGTCCCGCACCCCCGGAACAACCCGTCGGCGTCAAACTGCCCGTCGAACCGGCCCCGGCGCCCGAGGCGCTCGACCCGGCCGGGGCGACCGCCGCCCGCCACGAGCTTCTCAACTTTTTCTACTACGGGCACCGCGAAAGAGAGGACGCCGGCGACATGCCGGAGCCCGCTCTGCTCTACCAGCACCGCGACCTGTCCCGCGTCCGGCACGAGTACCCCGTGTGCCTGACACCGACCGGACCGAATGCGCCGGGCCGCACCCTCGCCCAGGTTTTCGACGAGCTGATCGAAGCCACGGCCGGCGACGACAGCGATACCAGCCGCCGGTTCCGGCAGCACGCCATGCGCCTGGAGTTCACCATCCGGTCGTTGTCCGCCGGCGTGAGTACACCCGGCCTGTTGTCCGACGTGTGTGCCCGGGCCTCCGAAGAACTGCTCGCCACACCCGGCTTGTCCAAAAACAGGCTCGAACAGCTTCACGACGACGTTGAAAAAATCCGCCAGGCGCTTCCGTTCGACGGCGACATTATTTCGTGCAGCGCCCATGCTCCGGAACGCCTGTTCAAGTCGGCGATGGCCGCGTTCTGGCACGCCCGGTCGGCCAAATTTCTCGTTCTCCTCGACAACGTGATCCGGGAAACGCAGGACATCATCGACTCCGCCGACAGCCGTTCCGAAGGCGCCCGCAGCGCCGACCGGCTGGCGGATTCTTCGGGTGAAGAAGACCAGCTCGACTACGAAGCAATGTCGGACATCCTGGGCCAGAGCGACCTCGCCGACCCGCTGCCCACCGACCGGAGGAAACGGATCGAAGACGTGCTCGCCACGCTTCGCCGGGTCCGTCCTCTGTACGCGGAGCCCGAAGACGGCGAGAAACCGCCGTTCCCGATGGAGACGGTGGTCAACGACTGCCCCGCGGCGGAACGGCTGTACGCCTCGCGCATGACGGTAATGACGGATTTCTTCCGGGCGCTGCGAATCGCCCGCCTCGAGATCGATAACAAGTACCGCCCCGAGGTACACGACGCGTTCTTCACCCATTTTGACCCCAACGAGTTGACCGACGACGAGCTGTCGTTCTGCCCGCCCGTTCTGATGCGTTTCGACTCGACGTTCATCAAGAAGGCGCGCAAGATCGAACTGTTGAGTCTGTTCGCCTCGGACACGCCGGTCAAGCTTCTCGTCGAGCTGGGAGACCTGTGTCACAACGACCGGGATGGCAACGCCGTTGCCGCGCCCTCGTGGACGTCGCAGATCGCTTCCATGGTATCGGCGATGGGTAACGTGTACGTGTCGCAGGCCACCGCTTCGCGGCCGTCACTGATACACGACAGCATGATGGACGGCATGCGTTACACCGGCCCCGCGCTGTTCAGCGTGTACTGCCCCGCGGCGACGGATTCGAAGGATCTCGACCCGTACCTGCTGGCCGCCGCCGCCGAAGAGTCGCGCCTGTTTCCGTCGTTCACGTACCACCCCGGCCAGGGCAACACCCTCGCCGACCGGGTGAACGTCCTCGACAACGCGCAGAGCGACCAGATCTGGCCCCTCGACATA